>CAJOOT010000086.1 GCA_905236215.1 uncultured Eubacterium sp. | reverse complement strand
CCGGAGGAGTGATCCTAAAACTGGCGTCATACGAGATAAACGACGGTGATACGGTATTTGACGTGCTCAAAAGAGTCTGCCGAGAAAACGGAATACAGATGGAATACAGTATGTCACCGGTCTACAATACGGCATATATCGAGGGTATTAATCAGCTCTATGAGTTTGACGCCGGTCCCATGTCGGGATGGATGTATTCGGTGAACGGAGTAAATCCCAACTACGGCTGCAGCGGCTATACATTAAAGGACGGAGATTCTGTTGTATGGTACTATTCTATAGAGGAGTAGACTCATCAAACAAATATAAAGGAGCATAAAGTTGGATAATATAAATCCCATGCCCCTGGGAATATTTTTCTTAGGGATCATAATATGCACGGCTATGTGCTTTCATCCGGCCATGCTTATTGTCTCATGGATGGGGGCGTTCATTATGCTGGGAACTCTAAAGGGTGTGCTATATGCGCTAAAACGCAATCTTTTCGTCGCATTACCTGCGGCAATAGTGCTTTCGCTTATCAATCCGCTTTTTAATCATTATGGGGTAACGGTTATTTTCTATCTTCCGAGCGGAAATGCATTTACGTTGGAGGCGGTATGCTACGGACTGGTGTTGTCATGTATAATAGTGGTGGAGATACAGTGGGCTTATTTAATGTCCATTGTCATGACAGCCGACAGACTTCTTTATATTTTTGGACACATCACGCCGTACTTTTCGTTGACTTTATCCATTGCTTTAAGATTTATACCGCGTTTTCTTGTTCAACTTAAAAAGATAAGATGTGCAAAAAAGACTATTTCTTTTGGCAATCCTCAAAAGTCAAAAAAATACACTTTTATCTTAAGAGTAAGACAGGGATTCTCCGATTTTTTTGCACTTCTTTCATGGAGTCTTGAGCATTCGGTAAAGACTGCCGGAGCAATGAAGGCCAAAGGCTACGGCTCGTCCAAGATGACATCATTTTCGCTGTTTTTATTTACACTAAAGGATGCCTGCTATACGGCAATTTTTTCGACCGGATTCATATTTATTTTCGCAATGCTGGTGTCGGGGAGATTTAGAGCTTTATACAATCCTGTGATAGAAATACCGGCGCCGTTTTCCAACGCCGCGGATATTGCAACTTATGCGGTATTTATATTCCTTTCTTTGTTTTGTGCTGTACGTACAATGATAATAAGTGCCCGCCTGAAGGGAAGATCAAATGCGTCCGGGAGCATTAACGGAGGTTACAGACTGTGGGAGAATTGATAAAAACACAAAGGCTTTCGTTTTGTTATCCGGAGGAAAAAAAGGCCGCCCTTAAAGAGGTTGACATAACTATTAACTCCGGAGATTTCACGGTAATCTTTGGGAAGAGCGGATGCGGAAAGAGCACACTTCTTCGGCAACTGCTTCCGTCTGTTGCTCCCCATGGAAAAAGAAGCGGCAATGTATATTACAAGGGTAGGCCAATCTCAGACCTTTCCTCCGGGGAGTTGGTGGAGAGCATTGGCTTTGTTTTTCAGGAACCCGATAACGGAATCGTTACCGACAAGGTCTGGCATGAGCTTGCATTTGGCCTTGAAAGTATGGGAGAATCCGTAGAGGAAATAAGGCTTCGTGTGGCGGAAACGGCAGCTTTTTTCGGAATAACATCCTGGATAGAAAAAAAGACGACAGAGCTTTCGGGCGGACAAAAGCAGATCCTAAATATTGCTTCCGCCATGACTCAAAGGCCGGAAGTTCTCATACTGGACGAGCCCACAGCCATGCTGGATCCCATAGCTCAGGAGCGCCTGCTGGATCTGTTAAAAAGAATAAACGAAGAGACTGGTACTTCCGTTATCATTACCGAACACAGGTTAAACAAGGTACTGCCTATGGCAGACAGGGTTTATTTTATGGAAGATGGAAGGATATCGGCTTCCGGAAACGCAAAGGAAGTGACCGGGATTCTTATTGAAAGTGATAATGAATTGACGGGCGAGCTTCCTGTCGCAGCACTTTTTGCAAATCTTCTCAAGGAAAAAGATCTTCCGCTTACCATAAAGGATGGTCGGGCGCTTTTGGAAAAAAAGATGTCGGATTCTAAAGTCAGGATAGGCATAAAGTCGAGTGAAAAAAGTACAGAACAGGTAAAATCAAAGCCGGTTTTTTCCTGTAACAATATATATTTTCGTTATGAAAAAGATCTGCCGGATGTGCTTAAAGGTTTTTCGCTTAAGCTTAACGCCGGAGAGACTTATTGCATTTTGGGTGAGAACGGTTCGGGTAAATCCACAGCGTTAAACATATTAAGCGGCGTTGACAGACCGTATTTGGGTGGAATCAAAGTTTTTGGAAAGGATATAAAAAAATATTCCCATGTCGAACTTTATCGCGGATGCATCAGCGTTCTGCCCCAGGATCCTGAGGCTCTTTTTTCAAAAGAGACTGTTATGGAAGAACTGCTTGAAACGGGAACAAAGGAAGGGGCTGAAAAAATGGCTTCTCTTTGCGGACTTGAAGAAGAACTTGAGACTCATCCTTATGACTTAAGCTGCGGCTACAAGCAGATGGCAGCTCTGGCGAAGGTTCTTCTGCTTGACCCGAAAATACTCTTTTTGGATGAGCCTGCCAAGGGAACAGATGCGTTATTCAAGAACAGGCTTATTCGTATAATAGAGGACTTAAAAGCCAAAGGTACTGCCGTATGTATTATCTCTCACGATATCGAGCTGGCTGCCGGATGTGCCGACAGATGCGGACTTCTTTTTGACGGACGCATTGTCTCCGAAAACGACAGAACTTCATTTTTTTCGGGAAACAGATTCTATACTACGGCCCTGGGGCGCATTACCGAAGGATATCTTAAAGGTGCGGTTACAATAGATGACCTTGAGATTACGGGGGTATGATGCATGAAAGTGGTTGACATAATGTTCGATAAATCCAGAGCGCAACGAACGCCTGTTTTTCTTATGCAAAAGCCTAAGGCTTCGGAGCTTGCCCTTATTGCATCGTTTATTGCGCTGGCGTTTGTGGGAAGAGCTGTGTTTTTTATGACGCCGTTCTTTAAGCCTGTGTCGGCCATAGTCATCACCGCCGGTATCACGATGGGTGGAGTACCGGGATTCATAGTAGGAGCTCTTTCCATGCTGATAAGTGATTTTGTGTACGGCTTGGGCCCATGGACTTTATTACAGATGCTGGGTATGGGACTGGTAGGCTTTGTTGCGGGAGTCATGACAAGATGGAATATGATGCCGGATAAAAGACTTTTTTTGTGTATTACGGGATTTATCATTACTGTGGTGGTATACGGCGGTACGGTTAATGCATCATCATTTTTACTTGGGTATTATGATGTTTCATGGGAGATGATCATGGCAGTATACCTTTCCGGCATTCCGGCAGATATAGTGCACGGTATTTCTACATTTATTTTTTTGTGGATAGGGGCAGCCACCATGTTCAGAGGAATGCGTCGCATAAAAAAACTGTACGGAGTTTTTTTGCCGAATGACATTTACGAGAACTCTTAAGCTTTTATAAAAAGTATGGAAAGATTGGAATATTGGTGCTATAATAGCAAAAGTCGGTCAAAGAGCCGGCGCATATTGCAAGATGGCGGCCTTTATACGCCGCTTGAAATTATTATCATTTTTCAATTCAAGGAGAGTGAATCATGGCTAAGAGAATTATCACAGTAGCACTTACCGGTGCCGTTACTCCTCACGGATACGATGTACCGGAGACACCCGAAGAGATTGCGGACTGCGCATATGAATGCTGGAAAGCAGGAGCTTCCGTAGCTCACCTTCACATGCGTGATGATGAGGGCGCGGGTGTTATGGATCCGACCAAGTTTTATCAGACAATCAAGATCCTTCGTACCAAGTATCCGGATTGCGATATTATCGTAAACTGCACATCTTCAGGCGACAACCGCGTTTCTGATGATTCACCTTACGGAAATGCCATCAGAAGACTTCATCACAAGATCGTTCCCGGCATTGAGATGGGTACATTTGATGCAGGCTCCTTCAACTGGGGCATCCCGGGAGGAATCTTCTCCAACTCACCAACATTCCTTACAGATACAGGAAATCTTTATCTTGAGAAGGACATTAAGCCCGAGTTCGAAGTATTCGATATGGGTATGATTCGTGCCGTAGCCATCTATTGGCAGAAGGGTATCGTAAAGGCTCCGCTTCACTTCCAGTTCTGTCTTGGTGTTGTAGGTGGTATGGATGCTTCACCGCGTTCAGTACAGATGATGGTT
>CAJOOT010000085.1 GCA_905236215.1 uncultured Eubacterium sp. | reverse complement strand
TGAGTTTGCCAAGGGTTACGGAGCTAAGGGACTTGCTTATATTGCGATAGGAGAGGACGGCACTAAAAAATCCTCTTTTACAAAGTTCATTGACGAGGATGTAACCAATGCTCTTGTAAAAGCTCTGGATGCCCAAAACGGAGACCTTCTTCTTTTTGCGGCAGACAGAAATAAAATAGTATGGGAAGTTTTGGGAGCACTCCGCATAGAAATGGCCAAAGAACTTGACCTTCTCGATCCGAACAGATATGATTTCCTTTGGATTACGGAGTTTCCTCTTCTGGAATGGTCGGATGAAGAAGAGCGTTTCAAAGCTATGCACCATCCGTTTACCATGCCTGTGGAAGATGATTGGGACAAGATTGACTCTAGCCCCGGTTCTGTCAGAGCAAGAGCTTACGATATTGTCCTTAACGGTACCGAGATAGGTGGAGGATCCATCAGAATTCATCAGAATGATATTCAGGAAAAGATGTTTGATGTACTTGGACTTTCCAAAGAAGTAGCGATGGAGCAGTTCGGTTTCCTTCTTGAGGCCTTTAAGTACGGTGTACCGCCGCATGCTGGACTTGCCTATGGTTTGGACAGACTCGTTATGCATATGGTGCATGCGGATTCCATCAGAGACGTTATAGCGTTTCCAAAAGTCAAGGATGCTTCGGACCTTATGTGCAAGGCTCCTGATACAGTTGATGTCAAGCAGCTCGATGAGCTCGGCATAAAAATAAAAGAAGAAGTATAAATTGTTTAATCTAAGGAGAAAAAAATGGATTATTACGCAGAGTTGCAGCAGGTTGACCCCGAGATAGCCATGCGAATCAGAGATGAGTTCCGTCGACAGGCAGATCATATTGAACTTATCGCATCTGAAAACTGGGTAAGCCATGCGGTTATGGGAGCCATGGGTTCTGTTCTTACAAACAAATACGCGGAAGGATATCCCGGAAAGCGCTACTATGGCGGATGTGAAGTTGTAGATGATGTGGAGCGCTGTGCCATAGAACGCGCCGAGAAACTTTTTGGATGCACATATGCAAATGTTCAGCCGCATTCAGGTGCTCAGGCCAATATGGCGGTATTTATAGCTCTTCTTAAGGCGGGCGATACCGTTATGGGTATGAATCTGGATCATGGCGGACACCTTACGCACGGAAGCCCTGTCAATTTCTCGGGACTGTATTTCAATATCGTTCCTTACGGCGTCAATGACGACGGAGTGATAGATTATGATGAGGTTCTTAGAATTGCCAAAGAATGTAAGCCCAAAATGATTATTGCAGGTGCGTCTGCATATGCAAGAACCATTGATTTCAAGAAATTCAGAGAGATCGCTGATGAGGTGGGTGCATATCTTATGGTGGATATGGCTCACATTGCCGGACTTGTTGCAACAGGTTTACATCCTTCACCGTTCCCTCACGCTCATGTGGTTACTACCACTACACACAAGACTCTCCGTGGTCCGCGTGGTGGCATGATACTTTCAAGTGCGGAATTTGCCAAGGAGGTAAATTTCAACAAGGCTGTATTCCCGGGTACACAGGGTGGCCCGCTGATGCACGTTATAGCCGCAAAGGCTGTATGCCTTAAAGAAGCAATGGATCCGTCATTTAAGACTTATATGCAGCACGTTGTGGATAATGCTCAGGCTTTGGCAAAGGGACTAACTGACAGAGGCCTTAAGATAGTTTCCGGAGGAACGGATAATCATCTTATGCTCCTGGATCTTACTCCGTTTGAATTGAGTGGAAAAGAAGTGGAAAAGCGTCTGGATGCAGCTCATATTACCGCAAATAAGAACACCATTCCAAACGATCCCAAGTCTCCGTTTGTTACCAGCGGCGTGCGTCTTGGTACTCCGTCAGCTACCACAAGAGGATTGAGAGCAGAGGATTTTGATCAGGTGGCGGAGGCTATCTCAATCGTAGTCAAGGAAGGAGATGCCGGCGTAGAGAAAGCTAAGAAGATTGTGGTAGACCTCATGGATAAATATCCTCTCGTGTAAAGATCGGAGTAATATGAGTGATCTTTTGGAAGCTCTTATGATAGTATGTTTCGGTCTTTCATGGCCGGTCTCCATCTATAAATCATATACATCAAGGACGGCAAAGGGAAAGAGCCTTTTCTTTGAAGTTTTTATTTGGATAGGTTATGTCTTTGGTATAGGAAGAAAGATCCTGCAGATTGCCGACGGTGATGGTTTGGGATGGCTGTTTTATATGGGACTTGCTTTTTATGCCTTAAATATTGTTGAGGTGAGTATAGATATCATTTTGTATTTCAGAAATGTCAGATTAGACAGCAGAGCCGAGGCAATATGAGTTTAAAAAG
>CAJOOT010000084.1 GCA_905236215.1 uncultured Eubacterium sp. | reverse complement strand
CATTATCTATACCGTGTGTTCAAGGACGGAATAAGCGACGAGCAGCGGGAAGACCTGGAGGAAAAGCTCTTCTGCGGCGTCGCTACTCCGGCGGATATTGACCTTGTTACAAACCGGCTGGGAGATGAAATCGGCAAGGTTTATGGATGGTCATTCCCTCAGCGTAGTACAGCAGCGAGAATGGAGGCGAGGTGAAAATGTGATTAAACTAAAAATCGATCCTGAGTTTCAGAAACAAATTACCTCTCTTACAGAAGACGAGTTCAATCAACTAGAGGAGAACATCTTGTCGGATGGAGAAGTATATGAACCAATTATAACTTGGAAGGGAATCATTGTTGACGGTCATAACCGTTGGAGAATCATTCAGGCCCATTATGACATGCTTAAAGACAAATACCATGTCAAAGAGATGGATTTCCCGGACCGATATGCGGCTTTTGCTTGGATGTATAGGAAACAGCTTGGAAGAAGAAACCTTACTGAGCATCAAAGAGATTATATGGTTGGTAAGCTCTATGAGGTTCGCAAAAAGAGTGCCGGCGGCCAAAGTGGAAACGAAAACGCAAGCAAACGATGTGGACAAAATGTCCACATCGTTTCTAACACAAAACAGAACAAGAGAACTGCAGAGAATATTGGTGCCGAATTTGGAATTACAGCCAAATCTGTGCAAAGAGCAGAAAAGTTTTCGCAGGGTATTGATGCTCTTAAGGAAGTGTCGCTGGACGCTGCTCAAAAAGTCCTGAATGGCGATTTCTCAGTGACAAAAGCCAGAATAAGCACTCTACCAAAATTGGAGGCATCCGCGATAGAAGAAGTCGCAAAAGCTATTCTAAGTGGAGAACCTATTCCGAGACAAGATCAGAAACAGGAGCAAAAACCTCGTGGCTGGACAAAGGCTGATAGGGAAGAACGTAGCAAGCTCGAAGCAATAGCCACTGACATGTATGACCATTCAACTGTTCCCAAATACACAGTAGATAATCTTGTGGATGACATTCATCTCTGTGCCGAGGGGTTTGTCCAGCAAATAAAAAACACACTGAAAGACCGCAGTACGGTTCTCACTAATGAGAACAAAACCATAGTTGCTGACGCAATCGACCTTTATATTATCAAAGAAATTGAGAAAGTGAGGAATTTATTGAAATGAAATACCCGAGAGGACATGAATTTGACTACAAACCCCTGCGCCCTTCGCAGATCCGATTCGATAGTCTTTATCAGCGTGAGCTGGATAAAGCCCGTGTGGAGAAAATCGTCCGGGAATTTGACGGAGACACTTTCAACGAGCCAAAGGTCAGCTACCGTGATGGCGTTTACTGGTGTTTCGACGGCCAGCATTCTACGGCGGCCTGGAGACTGCTCAATAAAGGCTTGGATGTACCGTTGGTGTGTAAAGTATATCATGGCATGACCTGGTTGGATGAAGCAGACGCATTTGTGAAGCAGAATGGGCTTGCGAAGGACCCGACTACTTTGCAGAAGCTGCGCGCCTGCAACAACAGTTGCCGTCCTGATGTAGTCGAAATGGTCACCGGCGCAGAGCGTGCAGGCTTCAAGGTGGCCTTTACCAAGACGAGAAACGGACGGAATATTCCTGCCGTAGCCGCGCTTTTCAAAGCGTATCAGAAGCTCAGCTATGAGATGTATGTCGAGATGCTCACTGCAATTGCCGAGGCATGGGATTTCGATCCTGACAGCACCTCGCAGCAGATACTGTCCGGTATGGCCGAGTTCTACCGCCTCTATGGAGGGAAATTCCGGCGCGAAGATTTGGTGAGTCGCCTCAAGCGTGTATCACCACTCGTAATCATCCGGAACGGAAAAAAGAACGACACTCGCGGAAACGGCTATTGCCATGAAATTCTTGAGATTTTCAACAAAAACCGTTCTTCACGCCGACTGGAAGAAATCAAATGAAAAAGCATTGTGAATTCATAAAGAAACATTAAGGAGGTCATGCCCCATGCCGAGCAAGTATCAAATCGTATCGGAAATGGCTGCGCAGGAAGCGGCTCAAATATCCTCCGATGCCAGAAGCTACATGGACTTTCTGGAAACCGCCGCAAACAACTACAAGTACAATTTCCGTGAGCAGCTTCTGATCCACAATCAGAAGCCTGAAGCTACGGCCTGCGCCGAGATAGGCACCTGGAACAAACTCGGCAGATGGGTAAACAAGGGAACCCGCGGCATTGCTCTTCTGGTAGATAATCAGCAGAAGTATAAGGTGCGGTATGT
>CAJOOT010000083.1 GCA_905236215.1 uncultured Eubacterium sp. | reverse complement strand
TTCGCGTAGTGCTAAAGCACAAATATAACATTCAACTCAGAAGTTTTCATTAAGGAGGAAACACCAATGGCAATGGATCCGAAAAAGGATTACCAGGGACTCTCTGATGAGTGTCTGGCAATGATCGAAGAAGTTCGTTCATTTTGTGAAAAAGAAGTAAAGCAGACAGCTATTGACGCTGATGCTAACCCTGAGGTACAGGACCCCAAGATGATGGAAGTCATCGCTAAGGCATGCAAACTTGGTTACAATGCATTCGATGTACCGGCTGAGAACGGCGGAGCAGGCTTCACAAAGCTTGAGTCTGTTGCTCTTCTTGAGGCTATGTCATGGTATGATGCAGGATTCGGTATCACCATTTCTGCAAACGGTCTTGCAGGTGGCCCCGTAGTTATCGGAGGAAATCAGCAGCAGAAGGATCGTATGTATGAGATCATCATGAATGGCGGAATCGGAAGCTTCTGCCTGACTGAGCCGGCTGCAGGATGCGATGCATCTGCAGGTCAGTCTGTAGCAGTTAAGGAAGGTGACGAGTATGTCATCAACGGCGGAAAGTGCTTTATCACAAACGGACCGCTTGCTTCTTATTATGTAGTATTTGCTATGACAGATAAATCCAAGGGCGCAGGTCACGGCTACTCTGCATTCTTCATCGACAAGAAGGCTGAGGATGTTCCGGGAATGACCATCGGACGTATTGAGAACAAGATGGGTATCAGAAACTCTCAGGTATCTGAGGTTCTTTTCGACAACGTTCGTGTACCGGCCAGCGCACTTATCGGCAAAGAGGGAGAGGGCTTCAAGCTCGCTATGAAGACTCTTGATGTTGCTCGTATTACCTGCGGTATCACGGCTATCGGTATTTGCCAGAGAGCACTTGACGAAGCTGCTGCTTACACTAAGGAAAGAGTACAGTTCGGCGCTCCTCTTGCAAACAACGAGGTTATTCAGTTCAAGCTTGCTGATATGGCTATGAAGCTTCAGGCAGGTCGTCAGCTTTGCATTCATGCTACAGATCTGTACATGCAGCATGTACCTTTCTCTGCAGAGGCAGCTATGGCTAAGTGTGTAGCATCTGATGCTTCCGCTTACATCTCATCTGAGGCTGTTCAGATTCTCGGTGGTTACGGATTCATGAGAAACTATCCGGTAGAGAAGCTCATGCGTGATTCCAAGATCTTCCAGATCTTCGAGGGTACAAACGAGATTCAGAGAATGGTTATAGGACGTTCTATCGTCAAATAATCCATACGAAATGAAATATACGCATTTGTTCTTAAATGCGGTTAAAGCCGGGAGACGTATTTTGGTCTCCCGGCAATTTTAAATTCAGCGATTAAATTAAACGGAGCGGATAGGACTTGACTTTTGCTTCGCATAAAGGAAAAAAACATGAATATACTTGTATGTATTAAGCAGGTACCTGACGAGACTGTCAGAGTCACCATGAAACCGGGACAGGTTAAACCCGATGTTTCTGAAATTGAAAAGAAAATTAACGCTTTTGATGCCTGTGGCATCGAAATGGCGGCTCAATATATAGAAAAAGAAGGCGGTAATGTTGTTGTTGTAAGTGTGGGGGATGAGTCTGTAGAGTTTGTTCTTAAAAGGGCATTGTCCGTTGGTGCCACACATTCTTTCCGCATACCGGCTGAGATTCCCGGTGATTCGTTAAGGGTTGAAGAGACGGTGGTTGCATCTAAGATCCGTGATGCCATTCCCGTGATAGAAAAGGAAATAGGCGGCAGTTTTGATATGATTATCTGCGGCAGGGAATCTACTGATATTCTTGGCGGTCAGATCGGGCCTTTCCTGTCAAAGATGCTGGATATACCTTTTGTTTACGGCCTTGTTGAAATCAAGAATATCAGTGACAAAAAAGCCGAAATAAAGGTTGAAAGCGAAGGCGGTTATGCAGATGTTACGAGTCCTACGCCTCTTTTGTGTACGGTGGTTCGACCCGATTATGGTGTCAGATTTCCAACGGTTATGGATCGTATGCGCTCCACGAAAGCACAGATACCGGTTGTGGATGGAACCGGCGATGCTCCTTCTAAGGTTGTTACAGGATATAATGCGCCTCCCGAAAAGAGAGAAGGTACGATCATAGAGGAAAAGGATCCGGAAAAGGCAGTTGAGGCTGCAATTAAGGTTTTTAAGGAAAGAGATCTTTCTTCAGACAGTGATTCTGAGGGAGACAGGAAGGATGTACTCTCAGCCAAAGATGTTCTTCTTGCTGATATACCTCCTGCTGATGAGGATCTTTTGAGCGGACTTTTGGAAAAGGCTGCAGGAACTTTAGATAAGAGACTTATTGTATTAAAGGCAGACAGGCTTGGCAAACGAGTTGCGCCGATGCTGGCTTTTAATCTTGGCTTGAGTTGCGCAAATGATGTATCATCGTACGTTATTGAGGATAATGAAATAAAGGCAGTCCGCTCGGTGTATGCCGGTGCAGCCAATGAAAGTATTACGCTGTCAAAAAAAGCCGTCATAAGTGTGCGTGGTTCTCTTTTTGATAAGTTAAAAGAAGAAGGGGCAGAGCTTTTTTCCGATACAAGTGAAGGAAAGGCAAAAGAGCTGGCAGAGGCAGTCGGCATGCACAAGGCGTCTGTTCGGGAAACTACAGCCGAACGTGTTATTAACATAGAGGATGTAGATACGATAGTCTGCATGGGGAGAGGCGTTTCTTACGAAAAGGATCTCGAACTTGGAAAGAAACTTGCAGATGCTGTTGATGGTGTACTGTGCGGCACATTGCCTCTTGTTGAAAACGGCTGGATATCCAAAGAACGTCAGGTAGGACAGTCCGGGAAGACTGTATCACCGGCTCTGTATATTGCAGTAGGTATTTCGGGAATGCCTCAGCACCTCGTGGGAATGGCTGACAGCAAGTATATTATAGCCATAAACAGAAACAAAGAGGCCCCTATCTTCAAAGTTGCAGATCTTGGTATTGTGGGAAATCTTTACAAGATTCTTCCGCTTCTTACGGAAGCTTTCAAGACTGTGGATTAAAAAGGGTAGAGAAAGAATTAGATGGATATTTTGTTTTTTTTCAACAGTTTGGCTCTCGGAGTAGCTTTGGCGATGGATGCGTTCTCTGTATCCATTGCCAATGGCTTGGCTGAACCCTACATGAGAAGAGGAAAACATTGTTTGATTTCAGCCTGTTTTGCTTTCTTTCAGTTTATTATGCCTATGATAGGCTGGTTTATATTACATAAGCTGGTTGACGTATTTACGGCACTTAAAGGGTATATTCCGTGGATTGCACTCATACTTCTTGTGATTATAGGTTCCAAGATGATATTCGAAGCATTTGGAAACAATGCAGAGGACGTATCAAAGTCGAATAATGGCAACATTGGATTGGCTGTGGTTTTGGTGCAGGGGATAGCAACATCAATAGATGCTCTTTCTGTTGGATTCACTATTGTCGATTATGACGCTATGGCGGCTGTTGTCTGTTCCATTATTATAGCGGCGGTCACATTTGCAATCTGTTATACCGGGCTTTTGATAGGGAAGACAGTGGGTAACAGACTTTCTTTTGATGCAGGTTTGATAGGTGGTATAATACTAATAGCCATAGGCATAGAAATATTTGTTAAGGGAACACTATTTTAGGAGGAGTTTTATATGAACGCACATAAGACATTCGCTTGGCTTACCGTTATCTTT
This sequence comes from uncultured Eubacterium sp., assembly GCA_905236215.1. GTDB lineage: Bacteria > Bacillota > Clostridia > Lachnospirales > Lachnospiraceae > RUG14243. The sequence goes on along the minus strand of CAJOOT010000083.1, from coordinate 3,289 downwards.
TTCTTTTTGACAATGGTCACAGGTAAGGCAAAAAAATAATGACTATAGGGATTTTTGATTCGGGAATAGGCGGTCTTGGTGTTCTTTACGAGGCTGTACAGAGTATGCCCGACCATAATTTCATATTTTATGCGGATACAGAGCATGTACCCTATGGAGAAAAAAGCAGTGATGAGATTCTTGGGTTTTCGGATCATATCACAGGTTTTCTGTTTGATCGTGGAGCGGATGCTGTTCTTATTGCCTGTAATACAGCGTCAGCCTGTGCAGCCAAGACTTTAAGGACGCAATACAAAAAGCCCATAATTGCTATGGAACCGGCAGTAAAACCGGCACTTAAGGAAACCGGAGAAGATAAGCGGGTGCTTGTTATAGCTACTTTAGTCACGATTCGTGAAAAAAAGCTCAAAGATCTGATTTATGTCAACCACGGCGAAGAAAAGGTGGATCTTAAGCCTATGCCACAACTTGTTCGTTTTGCTGAACGTGTTGAGTTTGATTCTGCTGCGGTAGATGGGTACCTAAATGAACAATTCGCAGATCTTGATCTTAATACTTATGCATATGTTGTACTTGGATGCACTCATTTCAACTACTTTAGGCCTGCCATAAGACGATTCTTTTCACATGACACCAGGATCATAGACGGCAATGCCGGCACAGTTAGAAGAGTGGCAGATCTTTTGGACATATCCTTGGATTGCGGCGGTAATGTACTTACTTCTGATGAGCTTATTAAACATGTCGAATTCTACGATTCGGGAAAACAGTTACTTAAGGAACAAAAGATAAATCGCCTCAAACCGTATTTTGAAAGGCTCAAAGAGGTAAATGAATGAATTCAATTATAAAGAGCTTTTTTAAATTCGTTGCATTGGATATATATCTTCCGCATGCATATAACAGCTGTAAAACTCGGCCTGTGGACAAAAAGAAAGTTCTGCTCATAGAATATGATAAAGAAGAGCTTTCGGAGAGCTTTTGTGTACTTAAATCAAGGCTTGAAGAGTCTCCTTTGGGTCTGGATATACATGTATGGTGTATGAAAAGATCAATTCTTTCACAGATTGCCTACATCAGAGGCTGCGTGCCAATGCTCAAGGATATGGCTACCGCCGGCACGGTTTTTCTTTCTGAAGGGAGTGAGGCTATAGCCTGCATAGATAAACGGCCGGAGACCAAGGTTATTCAACTTTGGCATGGCTGCGGTGCTTTCAAAAAATTTGGAAAAAGCACGGCTGATCTTTTGTTTGGAAGTGATGCCAAAGAACAAAAAAAACATCCTTTCCACGGAAATTACGATTTGGTCTGCGTCTCTTCCGGGCAAGTTACCTGGGCATATGAAGAGGCAATGAATATCAGTCCCGAAGCTAATATCGTAAGACCGATAGGTATTAGCAGAACCGATGTTTTTTTTGATGATGTCTTTGTGGATGAGGCGAAAAAGAGGGTTTATAGTGCATTTCCCAAAGCACGGGGAAAGAAGATTATACTCTATGCGCCTACATTTAGAGGCAACAGAAATAATGCCAAGGCTCCTGATATACTTGATATTGAATATATGGCTAAGCAGCTTTCCGATGATCATGTTCTTATCATTAAGCAGCATCCTTTTGTTAAAGCTAAAGACAGACCGGATATACCCAATCACCTGAATGGGAGCTTTGTTCTGGACATGACGGATGATATGGATACTACCGATCTTTTGTGTGCTGCGGATATCCTTGTTTCTGATTATTCATCTATCATCTATGAATTTAGTCTTTTCGAGAAGCCGATGTTATTTTTGGCATATGATATCGACGAATACAACGATTGGCGCGGATTCTACTATGATTACGATGAGCTTACACCGGGACCTGTCATATCAGACACTGGGGCGCTTGTTTTGGAAATAAATAAACTCAGGGATGGATTTGATCCTTCTTTGGTCAAGGCATTTAGAGAAAAGTTTATGAGTGCCTGTGACGGACATTCAACTGAACGTATTATGAAATTTGCTTTTGAAACAGCTGTGGATCAGCCTGCGATCATGAGCGAGTTCTAGTAGGAGTACGAAAAATGGTTTTTAATCAAAAACAACTTAAAATTATGGGCTACATGATGTCTGTATCTTTTTTATTCATACATATTGTTATGTTCAGTATGTTTTATAAAAATCATGTTATGCCCATGGTTTACGTTAATATATTCAGCATCATATTTTATGCACTGATGCCTATTCTTGTATACAAGGATATGCTGATGCAGTTTAGCCTTTTTATAATGATAGAGGTTGATGTGCATATGTTTTTGGCAATTATCTTTACGGGGTGGGAAGCAGGATTCCAGATTACTCTGGTGGGAATGCTTATTCTTGCGTTCTATTCGGAATATACCGGAAGAAGCCAAAAAATAAAATACCTTAAAACGTGGCCGGTGGGTTTGTGCATTTTGGTGACATATATTACCGCATATGTATTGCAGCATTTTTACCCGCCGCAATACAAGCTTTCCGAAGGAACGTTGTTTTTTTTACATATTTTCTGGGGGATAGTTGTTTTTTTTATTGTTATTGCAGTGCTTCAGAATTTTGTTATGCTTATCGTAAGATCTACGGAAAATCTCGAGAGGCTAATGTCACATGATGAATTGACCGGACTTCCCAACAGATATTATATATCGGCATATATAGACCATATCTTAAAGGATAATACAATTAATGATTGCTGGGTGGCGATTATAGATATCGATGATTTCAAAAAAGTAAATGATACCTATGGACACAACTGTGGTGACTATGTTATCACTCGTATAGCCGAGATAATATCAATGTCTCATGAATATGAGCCCTGCAGATGGGGCGGCGAAGAGTTTATACTTATAGGACGCAAAAAAAGCGGTATAGAGAATGTGGAAAAACTGATGAACATGCTCAGGGAGGCTATTGAGAAGGAAAACTTCATTTATGAAGGAACTAAACTTAATGTTACGATAACAATTGGTATTGCGGAACATGCCAGTGAATTAAGTGTAGAAAGCTGGATAGACAGAGCCGATGAAAAATTATACATCGGAAAGCAAAGCGGAAAGAATAAGGTGGTATTGTAAATGCAGGGCATGTTTGATTCGGATTAAGAACAGCTGAAGTGAACATACCAAAGCCACTCCTTTAGGGATGACTTTTGAATTTAAATGAATTATAATCATATGGATATGCGATTAATAGGGAAATTTATGTAAACCAATCCCGTACAATTCTAATAATATAGTGAGGAAACCATGAAAAAGTATACAGTCAACGAATTGA
>CAJOOT010000082.1 GCA_905236215.1 uncultured Eubacterium sp. | reverse complement strand
TCTTAAGGGATGCAAAAGCTTAAAGAAGATAAAAACAAGTTCTTCAAGTGTTAAGAAGCAGTTCAAGCTGGCAGTTAAGAAGGCCAAGCTCAAAAGCGTTAAAGTAAAATAAACACCGGAAACTACTTAATACGTATCAGGTTCTAATATGATGAGAACGGGGAAAACTGATAAAAAAGATGCAGATGGAGAATATGATGGACAAGTCAGTATTTGATATGGAAATCACAGCTGCTGATTATATGTCGGAGCTGTATGATAAGTGCTACGAAATATGTGACAGTGATGCCAGGATGATGGAAACACCGGCTGATTTTGCCATGAAGGAAGAGAAGGCAAATATTAAGAAGAGGGCACTGGAACTGTTGGAACTTGGGATCCTGGACGAAGAAGCTGTCGGGGAATATTATTCTCTGGAAAGTGAAATCCATACAAAAAAGGATAATATAAAAAAACTTTACGGGATTGAAGTTTCGGATATGAGTCTTAAAGCATTGGCGGAGGCAAAGAAAGAATATTCTGAGGCTCATATTGTTTCTGTAAATAAATTAAGCGAATCTTCTACAGAGCATATGCAGGAATTACAGGAAAATTATGACAGACAGCTTGAAGAGCTTTCCCGGGGAGAAGAAACCGAGTTAAATCGTATCCGAAATGAGCAGTCAGAACTCGAATCTGAATTTGAAAGAGAATTTGAGAGGGAACAAGTTCAGTATGAGTATACGCTGGACAGAACCAGAAAGCAAAAAAAGGATAAGAGGGAATTTTTGGTAGAAGAGAGGGAAAGGCAGCTCAGCGACAGGGAGAAGGCTGCAAAAAGCGAAAAGGAAGCTTGTATTAACCGTATTGCGGAAATTGAAAAGATGATGGGCAGAGTTGACGGTGTAGAGGCTCTTCTTGGCGAAGCCAGAGAAAAGGGAGCTGTGGATGAAGAGAATGCTTTAAAAAGAACCTTTGCCTATGAGATGGAACTTCGTGAGGCTGATGAGAAATATAAGATACAATCTCTCCAAGCGGAATATGATGCCTTAAAGGAAAAATATGATCAGATTAACACAGAAATCTCTGATCTGAATGCCAGACTCGATCAATGCAATGCAGAAAGCCGTAAACTAACAAGTGATACGGTAAGATCAATTGGAGGCATCAATATTCTTAATTCCGAAAGAAAGCAGCATGTGGAAGGGTAGATAAAAGATTTAGGGAGCTATTTCGATGGTAAACGAAAAAAATACAAAGGCAGAGATATTTAGCGAATATGAATCTCTTAAAGAAAAAATGAAAAATCAGGGGCTTATGGTGCCGGATGAAATAGGGTCACTTAACGGAAGAGAGACTAAAAGTGTACTCTTAAGCGCGGTAGATAAGCTGGAAAATATGCTGAATGACGATGAAACACACTATGAACAGATTAGTATTTTTGATAAGAGTGTTAGTGATGAACCTGTTGTAGACTTTTATGGCGGAGACGATGCCAAAGAGAAAGAGAATTCAAGAGAGGTTGAAAAGAAAACTCCCTGTGATACGGTGGCAGATAAAAGACCTGAATTTTCTTTGGGATCCGGAATTGATATTCTAAACAAAGATATCCTTGACAAGATAAAAGCGGTCGAGATAACTGTTAATATGCGAAGAAACGAATTGCAGAAGCTATGCGTTTTGGAGAGGGAGCTGTCTGAATTCGTTGATATGATAAATGCTGACAGAGCAGAGTATATTGGATTGGTTAAAGATAATGAAGAGAAGATTTCAGCGGAAGAGAGCAGGCTGTTGACAAAGCTGGATGAATACAGAAAAATCAGCGAGTCGAGAATACAAAGTGAGAATGCTAAACTTGAAAGCCTGAAGAATGAGATTCAGGAAAAGAAGAGGTCAAGAGACGAGCTTAGAGCCAAAGAAAATGAACAGTACGAGTACGATTGGAAGGTTAAGCTCGGTCGTGAGGATGATGCGTGGGAAGACAAATTGTCAAAGCGTGAGGGTGCATTAAAAGAACTTGATAATGATGTTGTATCGTTAAAGGCAGAATTGGAAGAAAAGGAAGCCATGGTACCGGAGCTGCAGAAAAAACTTGATGAGATTCCCGTGCTTGTTGAGGCGGCCAAAAAAGAAGGAGCCGAAGAAAAGCGTCGTCGATTGGTTGAGGAAAATGATCATAAGAAAGAGTTGTTACGGATTAATCAGGAGGCGAGGTTATCGCAGCTTGAGCAGATGTTACAGACACTTAAAGGCGATTATGATGAACAAATTAAGGAACGTGACAGCTTGAAGCTGAAGCTTGACAAGGCATACGAAGAGAGTAACAAATTGTACCTTCAGACGGTACAGTCCACAGGAGGAATAAAGATCCTTGACGGAACATTGAATAAAAACGGATAGTTTGCATTCTTCCACAAGGCATTGGATCAAAGAAGCATAGTATTCTTGTATTTCCTCTAACTTCTTTGCGTCCTCTTCAAATATTAAGGCAAAAACTGTTAAAGCCAAAACCAGTAAGAAACTTATCTCAACTGATAGTGAATTTAGATATGGAACCGGCCGTCTCCTTTTGTTATGAAAAAGAAACGGCCGGTTTTGTAAGGTCTGGTTATGTGTTTATTGAACCGATGAAACTGTGTAATCGGGGATAGCATTTTCCTGTGCGGCGCGCTCACCAATATCCATAGCTTCAAGTACGTCCTTTGCTATTTGCGGTGGAAGAGCGGAGTCTCCGCCGTATGCGCTTTCGATGGCCTCCGATGTTTGCTTTTCATTGGCCGATTCGGCATTGATAACTCCCATCTGTCTTGAGGCTTCGGAATTGTTTGCTTTGGCAGCTTCTGTTGCTGACTCGCGAGACTGCATTTCTCTGTCATAATCATAACGGGAAATAGAGCCATCAACATACATCTTTTCAAGCTGTGCATCACTTATACCGGTAAGCGACTGGGAAACGGCTGAAACGGCACCACTCTCGGAAGCTTCGGTATTCTCATCGGAAGCATTTTCACGGGCAGCTTCAGCTGCTTGAGCCTGGGCTTCTCTTTGGGCAAGAATAGCCTCCCTGGATTCGGCCTTCATCTCCTCAAAGTCTTCCATCATACGGTCTCTGATCTCGTCGGCCGCCGATCCATTGTCTTCGGAAACAGAAAACGATCCACGCAGTTCCAGGGCTTCTTCTGTTTCGGGCTTGACCTGAACAGTATCACCATCTTTGGATACAGCCACTACATTTTCAAGTTCTTCTTGTGCGGGCGGCACCTTTTCGGGCTCGGCTTCTTTGGTAAGTATCGCACTTTCTTCTGCTGCTTTGATTTTTTGAGGCGCACTAATCTGTGCTTCGGGTTTTACATTGTTTATCGTTGTTTCCGTGTTTTGTGCGTTAATCTGAATATCTGCCATGGCGGATTCCCTTCCTTTCTAGGATATTCAAACAATATGGTATCTTTTAGTTCTTTCTTAGAACGTGGATGGTAATGAATGATTTTTCTGCCTATACAAGGTAAGTGTATCACAAAAACCACAAGAAATAAAGAAATTTTTGAAAAGTTAAAAAATGATTATTGAAATTATGCTTAAAAAGTCTTTAAAAATTGTTGAATTTGATAAGGCTTTGTGGTAAAGTATCTTCTGTGTCACGCGCTGTAGGTGCGAAATCTTACGGAGGTATTGATTAATGGAAGTCCTTAGAATGATCGTTACGATCGTTTTTATAATTTTATGTGTAGCTTTGACAGTTATTATTCTCATGCAGGAAGGTAAGTCTGCCGGACTCGGTTCTATAGCCGGTGCTGCAGATACATACTGGGGCAAGAACAAAGGTCGCTCCATGGAAGGAAAGCTTGTAAAAGCAACCACAGTTATGGTGGTATTGTTCTTTGTTATATCTCTTTTGCTCAATATTTCGTCCTTTGGATGATGCATATTTATTTGATTGTTTTGTCAGGCTGCCGTTATTTCGGCAGCCTT
>CAJOOT010000081.1 GCA_905236215.1 uncultured Eubacterium sp. | reverse complement strand
CTGAGGTGATACTTTTTGATGAACCGACCAGTGCCCTGGATCCCACCATGGTGTCTGAAGTACAGGCAGTTATCAGAGATCTTTCCAGGGAAGGTCATACAATGATGATTGTTACTCATGAGATGAATTTTGCCAGGGCAATATCCAACAGGATATTTTATATGGACGACGGTGGCATCTATGAGGAGGGCACTCCTGATGAGATATTTGAGAACCCGAAAAAGGAGCTTACCCGAAGGTTCATAAAAAGGCTCAGGATCTTTGAAGAAGAGATTACAGACAGAGATTATGACTTTATCGGTATGGAAACGAGACTGGATCGTTACCTCATGCAGAATGATGTTAATCCTTCCAGTAAGTACAGAATTCGTTTGGCAATTGAGGAACTGGTGAGACAGATCCTTGTTCCGGAGTTGAAAAAACCTGACATTGTAGTAAAAGTCGAGTATTCTGCCGAGAATCTTGAATGTGAGGTGAATGTCAGTTACTCCTCAGAAAAATTTGATATCAATGATACGGAAAACGAACTGTCATTAACCATGCTTAAAAATACGGCTGAGGAATTTAATTACAGTTTTGATGATGAGACCGGAATGAGTCTGGTAAACATCAGGATACGATCATCGTAAATGTATTTATGAGTTTCTGGATTAAGCAAAATGTCGGAAAAAAGATCATATATAGCAATAGACCTTAAGTCGTTCTATGCTTCTGTGGAATGCGTGGAACGCGGTCTTGATCCTCTTACTGCCAATCTTGTGGTGGCTGATGAGAGCCGCACGGAAAAGACCATATGCCTGGCTGTTTCTCCTTCGCTCAAAGCGTACGGAATATCGGGGAGAGCCAGGCTTTTTGAAGTGGTAGAAAGAATAAAGCAGATAAACCGGACAAGACTTAAAGACCCTGTCACCTACATTACGGCAAAACCCAGAATGCAGCTGTACATGGATTACAGTACGCGGATTTACGGTATTTATCTTAAATATGTGGCACCTGAAGATATGCATGTATATTCCGTAGACGAGGTTTTTCTTGATGTTACTCATTATCTGAACACATATAAAATGACACCGCACGAGTTGGCCATGACCATGGTGAGAGATGTCCTAAAGGAGACAGGTATCACTGCAACAGCCGGGATAGGTACTAATATGTACCTTGCAAAGATAGCCATGGACATTGTGGCAAAACATATTCCGGCTGATGAGGATGGAGTGCGGATAGCCGAGCTTGATGAGATAAGTTACAGGAAGCGCCTTTGGAATCATCGTCCGCTAACGGATTTCTGGCGAGTAGGAAGGGGAATTGCCGGAAAGCTCGAAGAAACAGGAATTCACACAATGGGAGATGTTGCCCGATGTTCTCTGGGAAGGCAGGATGAATATTATAATGAAAACCTTCTGTTTGACATGTTTGGCGTAAATGCCGAGCTTTTGATAGACCATGCCTGGGGCTGGGAACCCTGCACAATAGATGAGATAAGAGCCTATAGACCAAAGACAAATTCACTGGGCTCGGGACAGGTATTACAAGAACCCTACACTCATGAAAAGGCCGCCATAGTGGTTTGGGAAATGGCGGATCTTCTGGTGCTTGATCTTGTGGATAAGAGGCTCACCACGGATCAGCTGGTTTTGGATATAGGGTATGATATCGAAAACATTGCTGATCCCGAAAGAAAAGCGGCTTATCACGGAAAGATCGAGAAAGATCATTATGGAAGGCTCGTTCCGAAGCCTTCTCACGGTTCGATTAATTTGGATTTTCATACCTCGTCATCACATAAGATACTTGAGGCTGTGACAACACTTTTTGAAGAAATTACAGACCCGAAACTTCTCATAAGACGTATTACGGTGACGGCAAATCATGTAATCACTGAGGATGAGGCGGCAAAAGAAAAGAAATATGTGCAGCTTGATATGTTTACGGATTATGAGGCTCTCGAACAAAAAGAAAACGAAGAAAAAGAGAAGCTTGAACGTGAAAAGCGCATGCAAAAGGCTGTGCTTGAGATAAAAAAGCGTTTTGGGAAGAATGCCGTACTGAAAGGGACAAATCTTGTAGACGGAGCTACAGCACGTGACAGAAACGCGCAGATAGGAGGACACAAGGCATGACAGAAAAAACTTTTGTATCCGGATACGAAGGTTATGAAGATATAATAGATCTCCCTCATTACGAGCCTAAACACCATGTGCGTATGCCGATAGAAAAGAGAGCTGCTCAGTTTGCGGCATTTAAGGCACTTACGGGTCTTGAGGATGCTATAGAAGAAACTGCGGACAATAATACAGAAGAAGAATACTATGTTCCGGAGGAAGGCGTTGATTACTGATAACAGATTTGAAAGAACATGCAGACTGCTTGGAGAGTCTGCATTAGAAAAGCTTTCGGAAGCCCATGTTGCCATATTCGGTATAGGCGGAGTGGGAGGATATGTTTGTGAGGCTCTGGTTCGCTCGGGTATAGAAAATTTTACTCTTGTGGATAAAGATGTGGTGGATATTACCAATTTAAACCGCCAAATTATCGCTACGGAAAAGTCTGTAGGCAGACCTAAGGTGCTTGTTATGCAGGAACGGATGGTTGACATAAATCCTTCGGTGCAGGTTGATACCCGGCAATGCTTTTTTCTGCCGGACAATGCGGATGAATTTGATTTTTCCGAATATGACTATGTGGTGGATGCAGTAGATACGGTAACTGCAAAGATATCTATCATTATGAGAGCAAAGCAGGCAAGGACGCCTGTTATCAGCTCCATGGGCGCAGGAAACAAACTTGACCCCTCAAGGTTTAGAATCTCTGATATCTTTGAGACAAGTGTGTGCCCTTTATCAAAGGTAATGCGCCGTGAATTAAAAAAGAGGAACGTCGATTCTTTAAAGGTGGTATGGTCCGATGAAAAGCCTGTAGTTCCCCTGGGAGATGATAAAAGAACCCCGGGCAGTATAGCTTTTGTGCCATCCGCCGCAGGGCTCGTATTGGCTTCGGAAGTGGTAAGGGATCTTATCAGGTAGGCTATCTGTGTTTTCCACAGAAGAAAAGTGCCAAAGTACCGGGTCCTGAATGGGCTCCGATGGTGGGACCTACATAATTTATGATGCCGCGCTTTAAGTCGGTCTTTTCTTCCATCAGATCTGCAAGCATAAGCGCTTCTTCCAGGCAGTCGCCGTGGCTGATATAGAAATTATTACCCATCATAAAATCACTGTGTTCGGCTATAAGAGAAGCTTTCTCTGCAAGCTCTTTTATGGATTTTTTTCGACCTCTTACTTTGTCGTGAGGTATTAGCCGTCCCTCTTCATCTACGTTGAGTATAGGCTTTATATTGACAAGCGATCCGACTATTGCCGTAGAGCGTTTTACCCTGCCTCCTCTGTAAAGATGGAAGAGATCGTCTACGGTAAAAAGATGAACAAAGTTGTTGATATGGTTTTCCAAAAAGCGGATCACTTCTTCATAATCCTCTCCGGCATCGCGACGGGCTATAGCTTCGGATACTATAAGCCCCTGGCCTAAAGATGCTGCTCGGGAATCAATCACATGTATCCTGACATCGGGATACCATTCCATCATTTCCGTAGCTGCAACCATGCAGCTTTGATACGTTCCGCTTAATGCAGATGAAAATGATATATGCAGGATATCCTTCTGACCTGAATCTACGATGGCTTTGAAGCATCGAAGTGCCTCGTCGGGAGTTACCTGTGACGTGGTGGGCATCTGACCGGAGCGCATCTTGGAATAGAATTCCTTTTCGTCAAGAGGATGGTTCCTGTCATAGGTGAAGTTGTCCATCATATACGACAGGGAAGCGGTCTCGATGGAATGCTCTTTTAAATAATCTGCGGGTAGATCCGACATGATATCTGTTGAAATGGCATAGGGTGACATATTATTCTCCTTTTTTGTGACTTCAATTTATTATATGTAGTGAGAAACCGACTCGTCAAGCTAAACAGGGCTTGCATTACAAATGATATGACTAAGTCCCGACACTTATTCAAGTCTCGCTCGCGATTCGGGAGTGATGTTGAGATTGAATAAAAACAGTGTTGATGGTAAAATCATACGGTATGTAAATCAGCGGAAAATCCGTTTTTAGAAAGGATCTTGAAAAATGATATCCGAAAAGATGAGAAAAAATGTGGAAGGCGGCTCTCAGATAAGAGCCATGTTCAGAGCCGGAAAAGAGATGGCACAAAAGTATGGAGAAGAAAATGTATTTGACTTCAGCCTCGGAAATCCGTATACTCCGGTTCCCAAAGAGTTTGAGGATGCTGTAAGAAAGAGCCTTGATGAGTATGATTCCACCACTCTTCACGGATATACCGATAATATGGGATACGAGGACGTAAGGGGCGCTATTGCCGACAACCTGAACAGACGTTTCGGATCCAATTACAGTTATCAGAATATTGCAAT
>CAJOOT010000080.1 GCA_905236215.1 uncultured Eubacterium sp. | reverse complement strand
GTCACCTGACCGATATCTCCATTGGTATATTCCCAAATCCACCTTTCCATCTATAACTTCCACGCCTTCTTCTTTAAGCAGCTGTGCCTGTACTCCCACACCGCCAAACGCAAATTCTCCGGCAAGTTCTCCCTTTGCATTAACCACACGAAAACAGGGAATATTCTCCGGATCGGGATTTTTGTGAAGTGCATTTCCGACAGCCCGGGCCATCTTCCGGTCCCCTGCCGCCTCTGCCACCTGAGCATAGGTTGCCACACAGCCTTTCGGTATCTTCTTTACGGCATCGTAAATTCTCTTTGTGGGACTATCTGATATCAAATCATAACTCTCTGCAATCATCATCCTGATATCTTCTTCGGGAATACTGCCATTCAGGATGATTGTGTTCCAATGCTCTTTGTTTTGATGGTACCCGGGAATAACTGCCTCATATATATCACGCCAAAAGAGCGCCTTATCGGGATCTGCCTTCACATTCAGGTTAATATATCCGTCTTTTTCATAAGTCCATAAGAACGCCTTCTTGTTGCCCTTGTATCTTACGAGTTGCCAGTTAGGATCTCTAAAGGGCGCATCCCGGTATGTATCCGGAAAGGATTCTCCATATGAAATTGCTTCTTCTCTTGTAATCATTACTGTTTTTTATTCACCTGTTAGAATAGACTGACCTTTGAAAATTATACATAGCCGCGCACCTCTTTTCAAGACCGCTGACAGTTGGTGGTTTTATAAGGAATTTAATGCTATAATGACGCCGGACAGATACTTCACGACCAAGTCATTACAAGGAGAAAAATATGATACCAGATCTTGCCCCGGCGCACGTGGGAATCAGCGTTTACAATATGAAAGAGTCTCTTGAGTGGTATGAAAGATGCCTGGGATACCGTCTTATAAAGGATGATGGCTTTGTTCCGGAGCTCAAAGCTCACATATGCTTTGTAGAAAGAGACGGCTTTGAGCTGGAACTCTTTGAATATGTGTCTCCAAAGAAAATCCCACAGGATCGCCTCATCCCAAACGAGGATATCAAAACCGTAGGTACCAAGCATATAGCCTTCTATGTGAAAGATATGGAAGTCGTGAAGAAAAACCTTCTGAAAAATGATGTGAAAATAGTTCACGAAGTAAGCATGGATGGGGATCATGTGATCTTTATACATGATTGCAACGGCGTGTTGATAGAGCTGATACAAAAGTAGGTTTTATCCTAAGGAGTCAAAACTTATGACGATAAAAGAAGCTATTAAAGAAAGGCATTCTGTCAGAGCATATAAAGATATAGTCATACCCGATGACATAAGGCAGGAGCTATCTTCACTGGTTGAGGAGTGCAATGCCGACGGAGATCTTAACATCTCAATCCAATATGACGAGCCGGAGGGTTTCAACTCCGGAATAGCCCATTACGGTGGTTTCCGAAATGTAAAAAATTATATTGTCCTTGCTGGTAAGAAAAGCAAAGACTTCAATTTCCGCTGCGGCTACTACGGTGAAAAGCTGGTCCTTTTCGCACAGCAGCTTGGACTAAACACATGCTGGGTAGCTATGACATTTAACAAAAGGATGGTTAAGCGTCTCCTGGAACCTACAGATACCCTCTGCATGGTAATAGCTCTGGGTTATGGAGAAACTCCGGGCGTACCCCACAAAGGAAAAACATATGATGCAGTCACCAAAGCAGAAAATGCTCCGGACTGGTTCAAAGAAGGCGTGGAGGCTGCTTTGTTAGCCCCCACCGCGATAAATCAGCAAAAATTTCTGTTTTCATACAAGGATGGCGAAGCATCCCTAAAGATCAAAGGTCTGGGAGCCAATCTCGATACAGATCTCGGAATCGTAAAATATCACTTTGAGGCAGCCTCCGATCACAACGTGAAAGTTTAACTCAGTCGGAGCTTGTACCCCGACTGAGTATAGTTTGTCATAATCCCCACCTGCGCTAACGCTTAGAGGTGGGGGATTTCTCCGACTGAGTTCAAGTCCCGCTCACTGTAGCCGCTCACGGCATTACGATTTCTTTACAAACTGCGTCCTGCATTTCGGACAGGTAATCTGAATACGCCCCCTCCCTCTGGGAACTCT
>CAJOOT010000079.1 GCA_905236215.1 uncultured Eubacterium sp. | reverse complement strand
GTTTTGACGAGCTTTACAGGCGTTTTGATATTGCAAAGTACAGGATATTGGAAACCAAGAAGAATATGCTGTGCCTGCTATTGGAAAAACTGGACGGAAATTCTCCTTTAAAAAGAATGAAAAAGGGTTATGCTTATGTAACCGAAGAAAGCGGAAAGGCAATACTCAGCGTGGATGAAATAAAAGTCGGAGGTGATATAACACTTAGACTTTCGGATGGTAAGATAAAGGCAAAGGTTACAGAAAAAGAAAAGGCAAGGATCTGATATGAAAACGGAAGATATTAATATTGATGAACTGTCTCTGGAGCAGGCAATGGAAAAACTCGAGGAAATTATCATGACAATGGAGAACTCCGACATATCACTGGATGACTCATTAAAGTGTTATGAGACGGGATTAAAGCTTGCCCAAAAGTGCAAGGATTCGATAGACAGGGTTCAAAAGAAGATTATAGAACTTTCTCCGGAGGTAGAATAATGAGTATCGAAGAAGAACTTAAAGAAAGAGCCGACAGGGTATCCGAAACGATAGAGGCATTTCTTCCGGATGAGGAAGGGCAGTTAAGAACCATCACTGAGGCCATGAGGTATGCCTGTCTTTCGGGAGGCAAGCGTATTCGTCCTATACTTATGGGTGAGACATGTCTTTTGTTCGGAGAGATACCCAAGATACTGCCTTATTTCGGATCGGCAATAGAGTTCATACACGCAGCATCTCTGGTCCATGATGATTTGCCGTGCATGGATGATGATGATCTAAGACGCGGTATGCCTACCACGCACAAGAAGTTTGGAGAGAACTTCGGGGTTTTGGCCGGAGATGCATTGCTTAACTATGCATATGAGGTTGCGGCCACGGCTGTTGAAAATGAAGCTGTAGAAGCGATTGCAGCTACCAATGATGCTTCTTTCAATGCAACCGATGCCAGGATGGACGCACTACGTGCGGCAAAAGCTATGGGTATATTGACCAGAAATGCCGGTGTATACGGCATGATTGGCGGTCAGTGTGCGGATGTAGAAGGAGAAGGCAAAAAACTTTCCGAAAAAGAACTTGTCTTTATCCACGAAAATAAAACAACGGCCATGATTGAGTCAGCTATGATGATAGGCGCAGTGCTGGGCGGGGCAGATGATGATTCAATTAAACTAATAGGTCAGGCGGCCAAAGAACTGGGCATGGCTTTTCAGATTCGGGATGATATACTTGATGTGACGGGTGATGAAGAGACTATCGGAAAGCCTGTAGGAAGTGACGAAAAGAACCATAAGTACACTTATGTTACTCTTAAAGGGGTAGAAGAGTGCCGCAAAGAAGTAACAGAGCGAACTCAAAGAGCTATTACCATCATAGACAGTCTGGGCGGTTCAGACTCATTCCTTCGCAGGATGATGTTGTGGCTCGTAGACAGGGAAATGTGATTAGCCATGATTCTTGACAGAATAAACAAACCAAACGATATTAAAAAGATCCCGATGTCTCAGATGGATAGTCTGGCTCAGGAAATAAGGGATTTTCTGATAGAACGTATATCAAAAAACGGTGGACATCTGGCATCAAATCTGGGAGCTGTGGAGCTTACCATGGCACTGCATCTTTTCATGGACTTTCCCAGGGATAAGATAGTTTTTGATGTGGGACATCAGTGTTATACACATAAGCTCCTGACGGGACGTAAGGATGAGTTTGAAACCTTGAGGATGTTTAAAGGCTTAAGCGGTTTTCCCAAACGTTGCGAAAGCGATTGTGATACCTTTAACACAGGTCACAGTTCTACCTCTGTTTCGGCAGCACTGGGATTGGCAGCGGCCAGGGAACTTAACGGAGATGACTTCCGCATAGCAGCCGTCATAGGAGATGGTGCTCTTACCGGAGGCATGGCATATGAGGCATTGAATAATGCTTCACGCTTAAAAAGCAACTTTATCATCGTTCTAAACGACAATGAGATGTCTATATCAGAAAATGTGGGAGGACTTTCAAGGTCTTTGAGCGGAGTACGTACCAGCGGGAAATACAGGGAATTCAAGGACAATGTGGAGAAGTCACTGCTCATGCTTCCGGGCGGAGAAGCGGTAGTGGCAGGATTAAGACGTACCAAGAACGGAATCAAGCAGGTGGTAATACCTGAGATGTTCTTTGAGGATCTTGGTATCACTTATGTGGGTCCCGGAGATGGCCATAATGTAAAGGAGATATTGGAACTCTTACACGATGCTGCCAGAGTAGAAGGACCGGTCATAGTGCATCTGAAGACGCAAAAGGGAAAGGGATATCTTCCGGCGGAAAGACATCCTGCACGTTTTCATGGCACGGATAAGTTTGATATAGATACCGGACTTACACAGACCAAGGGTAAAAAATCCAAGTATACAGATGTATTCTCCACTGTCATGCGTAAATTCGGAGACAGAAACGAAAAGGTTTTGGCTATCACGGCTGCTATGGCTGACGGCACGGGACTTAAGCGTTTTTCCAATATGTTTCCGGACAGATTTTTTGATGTAGGCATTTGTGAGGAACACGCTGTAACGTTTGCGGCAGGACTTTCTCTTGGCGGATATGTTCCGGTGGTAGCCGTATATTCCTCGTTTTTACAGAGAGCCTATGATCAGATTATAGAGGATGTATGTCTTCAGAAGCTACATGTGGTTTTTGCCATAGACAGGGCAGGTCTTGTTGGAAGCGATGGAGAAACGCATCATGGTATATTTGATATATCCGTATTGGGAGCAGTTCCCAACATGGTGCTCATGGCGCCCAAAAACAAATGGGAGCTTTCGGATATGCTTAAGTTTGCCATCTCTTATAACGGCCCGATTGCAGTACGTTATCCCAGAGGAGAAGCTTTTGACGAGCTTAAGGAGATAAGAGACGATATAGTCCTCGGGAAAAGCGAGATGATCCATAGCGGTGATACCGTGGCTCTTTTTGCATACGGAAGTATGGTAAAGTTTTCGCTTGAGGTGCAGAAAATATTAAAAGAAAACGGTATTGATGCTACCATAGTCAATGCCAGATTTGCAAAGCCTTTTGATACGGATATGATAGAGAGCTTATGCCTGTCTCACAGGCTTATTGTCACCATGGAAGAAGGTATTGCAAGCGGCGGACTCGGAGAACGCGTAGGTACATATATTACCGATCGCGGTTTTAAGGTCGAATGTATGCGTATTGCCATAGAAGATACCTTTATAGAACAGGGCAGCGTTTCTGAACTGTTTAAGGTTGCGGG
>CAJOOT010000078.1 GCA_905236215.1 uncultured Eubacterium sp. | reverse complement strand
TTGAAACCGGGTACTTTACACATAAGAACAACGTCTGCTATATGCAGGATGAGAACGGCCTTTGCAAGCTGTACAAGGAAGCTAAATCGGAAGATATCTGGTGCTATACCTGCAGAACATATCCCAGGCATATAGAAGAATATGACACCGAACGGGAATTTTCTCTTTGTCTTTCATGCCCGGAAGTATGCCGTATTGTCTTTGATATCAAATCACCATTAAAATTTATTCATACCGAAGATAACACAGAAGAAACCCTTGACTTTGATGATTTTGATTACATGACAGACTCCTATCTTAAAGATATAAGGAAAGATCTTATATCCATAGTTCAAGACAGATCATTATCCATAAACGATCGCACAAAAAGGATTCGAATACTTGCAGCCAAAATACAGAAAGCATACGATGAAGGAACTCTGCCCGAATTCAGTGTTGATGAAGCTCTCAAAAGCTGTGACAACACATTAAACAATGATTTAGATAATACGGAGCAATACTTTGATCTACTAAAAAAAACAGAACCACTCTTTAAAAAAAATGTAGTTAAAGCTCTTGCGTTGTTTGATGTTTTCAAAAAAAACGTGCCCCAAGGTATTGCGGATTTTGACAATAACCACGATATTTCCATACCTTTAGAGCACATTCTGACATATCATCTGTATTCCTACTTCTGCGGTGCCGTATACGACGGCTACATCTTCTCAAGAGCAATGCTGGGATGTATGGCAGTAAGTGTAATAAAAGCCCTTTGCGCTGCTTCTTACATTGCAAATGGAGTATTTTCATCCGAGGTTCTTCAAAAGATCACTACCGGTTATTCAAGAGAGCTGGAGCATTCGGACCAAAATCTTTCAACAGCACTTAAAGAATTGGATGCAATGTTCTTATCTTCCGTCTGAGTTACAGCGTAACAGCCAGCTCATAAGCAGCTTCCATTGCATCGGATATATAGCCGGACTTTTGTGCATCTCCTATCACATTAAGCTCGGCTTTCATACCTAAGCCCTTAAGTTTCTCATACAGTTCGTTGTCGGGGGTTGTCCCAAGTGCTATTACCACCGTATCAGCATCCACAAACTCTCTGTTTCCTTCCCCGTCTTCAAGACAAGCTCCATTCTGTTTTATCTCAATTACATGAAACCCCTTGTACTGATTTACTCCAAGCTGTTTTATGCGGGCTATCATTGAGAATTTCGTACCGGGACCTATTCCCTTTCCTATCTTTTTTCCCACTATACTTACTGTTTTGGTGCCTTTGTTTAGCATGGCAGCGATATTATCCGGAGTATCCATTCCAAACATTAAAAATGATCTTACAGCTTCCGCAGAGGGCGTACCTTCTTCCGCAAGCGACAATGCAACCTGAGTGCCAACCGCACCTGCACCTGCCACAACAACTTTGCGACCTGTGGTTTTCTTTCCCGAAAGGACATCAAGTGACATAACCACATCTGCCCCTTCTTCAACGGGAATATCCGGAATCACGGGCTTAGATCCGGTAGCTACTACAATCCTGTCAAAACTGTTAAGAAACTCTGTTTCATCCGCAGAGATCTTTCTTCCGGTAATAAAGCAAACACCCTGATTTTTACAGACATTCTCAAGGTACGTTCTTAGAAGGTCTATATCCTTTCTTCTTGGTGGCATCGCAGCATAGAGCATCTGTCCGCCACTTCTTTCATTCTTTTCGCATACGGTCACCTTATGTCCTCTGGCTGATGCAACACGCGCAAATTCCATGCCTGCAGGTCCGGCACCTATCACCAGAATATTTTCCTTATGTTCGGATATAACTTGATCGGGAAGCTCTTTATTTTGGTTTACATAATCACATTCAAGACCGCAGGATACATTGGCAAGACAGCCTACTATCCCCCTGCCGGTAAGCAACCTGTCGAGGCATTTCTGATTGCAGCCTATACAGTATCTGATTTCATCATACCTGCCCTGTGCTGCTTTTTTAGCAAATTCAGGATCCGCAAGGAAGGCTCTGGCAAATACCGCAAGATCAAGCGCTCCTTCTTCCACATAACGTTCTGCAGCCTCTATCCCCAAGCGGTTCGACATCATAACAGGTATATCCACATTATCCTTAATGGTTCTGCCAAGAAAACTAAAGGCCTCCCATGGCATTTCCATGGTGACCTGCGGCACGGAAGATTCATGCCACCCTCCGGTGACACTCAAGGCGTCAATCCTTCCGCAATCCGATATTGCACGTGCAATCTTTACCGCATCCTCTATGGTATTGCTGCCCGGTATCAGATCCGATCCGCCAATTCTGGTGGTAACAACAAAATCATTTCCCACAGCTTCTCTTATCGCATCCACTACTTCAAAGTAAAAACGCATGCGATTTTCAAGGCTTCCCCCGTATTCATCCTCTCTTTTGTTTGTAATCGGCGAGAAGAATTGGCCTATAAGATATCCTGAATTGGTGCATATTTCAATGCCATCTGCACCGGCTTCCTTTGCTATACGCGCAGCATTGCCGTAAAAACCCACGATTTCTCTGATCTCATCTATGGTAAGGGCATGCGGCATCTCAAATTTGGTATAGGGTGATGGCACGGCTGAAGGCGCCACAGCCTCCACTCCGCCTATATCCTTTTGTTTGGAATATCTCCCGTGATGCAGGAACTGGAAAAAAATCTTTGTTTTTCCTTCACTTTCAGTATGAATCATATCGGTAAATTTTTTTAACCCGGGGATATACTTCTCATCAAAACAGTGAAGACCTGCAGTATTTGTGTATCTCTTTTTGTCCACCTGAGTTCCGCCCACTATTATAAGACCGGGCTTTCCCTTTGCTCTCTGCCTGAAAAACTCAAGCAGTCTGTCGCTGACATATCCATCATTGGCGTACCCCAAGCCCATCGGACCCATTACTATGCGATTTGAAAGCTCTATATTACCAAGTTTAACCGGAGTATATAATCTTTTGGCCATAACTATATTCACCTTTCGACACTTTATTACATTCTCTCAATAAGCGTCCATAGAAACTCATATGTCCTTTTAAACGAAGATATGGAAAGTCTCTCGTTTGGAGTGTGTATGTCTCTGATATCGGGTCCGATTGAAACTGCGTCAATCCCGGACATCTTAGCTGCAAGAATCCCACACTCAACTCCGGCATGGATAACATCCGTAACCGGTTCTTTGCCAAACATTTCCTTGTACAGACCCGTCATCTTTTTCCGTAAGGGCGATTCTTTTTCAAACTGCCACGAAGGATAACGACTCTTCACCTCATATTTTGCAGCATAACCTGCCACTATCCACGAAAGCCGTGTTATAAGATCTGTAAGCTCATCCTCAACAATACTTCTCAAGCCAAGATGTAACACAGCTTTTCCAGTCTTAAGGTCCGATATGCCCATATTTAGCGATGTCTCAACCATACCTTCAATATCACGGCTCATGGTCTGTACACCATCAGGCAGTGCAGTGATAAAAGACAGAAACTTTTCGGCCGATTCCGGAGTAAGCGGCTCTAAAACTCGCGGAATTTCAGAGCACTCCTCCACAGTCACACAAATATCAGGATCTGTGTCCTTATACGCTTTGCAAAGCTTTTTTTCTGTCTCCGAAACACTGCTTTTCAAGGCTTCAATATCAGCAACTGCCACCGTAGCTACAGCAACTGAAGGTATGGCATTGCCCTTCTTTCCACCTTCAAAGGAAACTATCCCAAGATACATTCCGGAAGTAAATGCATCGGTAAGAACCTTAACAAGCGCTCTGGCAGCATTGGCTCTGCCTTTATCTATTTCCTGACCCGAATGTCCGCCCAAAAGCCCGGACACCTTGACTTGAGCATAGACGGCATCCGTGGGCGGATCGTCTCGGTTAACATAACTTTCTATTATAAAATCCGCTCCACCTGCACATCCTGCCGTAAAAACGCCTTCCGATTCAGAGTCGATGTTTATGAGAGTATGTCCCTTAAGAGGAGACACATCCAGAGCCGACGCTCCTTCCATTCCCACTTCCTCCTGAACCGTGCATACAAATTCAAGGCGCGGATGCTTTAAATCATCCGCGTCAAGAAGAGATAATGCATATGCCAAAGCCACACCGTCATCTGCGCCCAACGTAGTACCTTGTGCATAAATTTCGTCTGCCTCCATCATAAGATCAAGGCCTTCATTATCCATATCTTTCGTACAATCTTCGGTCTTTTCGGCCACCATATCCATATGTCCCTGAAGAATGACAGGTGGCTTATCCTCACATCCTGACGAAGCCTCTTTTATGATGATTACATTGCCAATCTCGTCCCTGTGATATTCAAGAGAGCGTTCTTTCGCAAAGTTCACCAGATAATCCCCTATCTTTTCTTCATGGTATGATGGACGAGGTATACCTGCTATCTCTTCAAAAAAACGAAGAGGTGCTCCGGGTTCCATATCTTTAAAAATACTCATTAAAAATTCCTTTCAAACGCTCTGCCTTCTAAAGTAAAATCTCCTGTGCGGAGTTGCAATGCATTCATTCGCGATCCGCTTCGCAGCTCTTTCAGTCATTTCGTGATGCAAGTTCTTTGTCAAATGAGTAGAGACCTTTTCCATCAGAACAAAAGAGCCCGTATTTGCTGACCATATCGTCTGCGTTCTTTTCTTCTTCTGCCTGCTCGCTGATAAACCAGTTCAAAAACTCCATCGTGCGGAAATCATCGGCATCGCGCGCAGCCTTGTAGATATCGTAAATAAGCGAAGTAACATACCTTTCATGCTCTGCTGCAAATACAAGAGGATCTTTGAGATTTTTGATCTTCTTGTCCGGCTTGTCAATCTTTTCAAGCTTAACCTTTTCTCCGTTGTCATACAGATAATCACGGAACTTTATGGCATGCTCAAGCTCCTCTTCCGCCTGCTTGTCATACCATGCTCCGAAGCCGTCCAGCCCCTCGCCGTGATAATAATTGGCAAAATCAAGATACAGATATGCCGAATACATTTCCTTGTTAATCTGAGCGTTAATGAGATCCTTTACCTTTTTGTCCATGTGATACCTCCTTTGTTGTGTCACTTTTTCTTAAATAATCCAACTATTTTTCCAACTGTATCCGCGGTTTGAGCTGCCTGCATGGCTTCTCCCACCACGGGAATATCTCTGACTTTATCATATGCCTCCTGATAGGCCTGATGACGTGCCGCAGAAGTTGCGCTTTCAGCAATATAACGGGCATTATCCGCAACTTCATACATAGCCTCTTCTTTTGTCATATTGAAGGTTTCTCTGACCTGATTTTTCACAGCGCCCTTTAAGCTACAAGACGTACTGATCTCGGTAAATAGATTCATATACTCAGTATTTAAAGGAGATGCTGCAAACTTAGCCTCGAAATCCGCCTGATCCGAGCACCCTTCC
>CAJOOT010000077.1 GCA_905236215.1 uncultured Eubacterium sp. | reverse complement strand
TGAAAGAGCTTGTAACAGGAAGACTTTATACAGAGGGTATTATCAACAAACCGGAGGATATAGCAAAGCTTTGTTTTTGTAAACATGATAATGAAGCCAGAGTTTTGCTTGATCATAAGATTCAATGGGACAAAGCCGTAAATTCCTCAAAAGAATGCTGCGGGGTAAACAGTATATCCGATAGCTTCGATGAAAGATTAGATTTGAAACCGCTAATTAAACCCGACTTTGACCCGGAATGGATATTCTTTCTTGCAAGGAAATTTTCGGAGGATACGGATTTACATGATATCACGCAGTGTACACACTCCTGTTTTTTGGCAAGCCGGGACAGGGTTCTGTTTTCATGTGAGGATATAGGGCGTCATAATGCGGTAGATAAGGCATTGGGCTACGGACTGCTTGAGAAAACACCTTTTTCGGAATGCATATTATATACATCCGGCAGGTTACCGGTGGATATGGTTGAAAAGGTGATTCGCGCCGGGATACCGGTGGTTGTATCAAAGTCTGTGCCTACTCTGGATGCGGTGCTTCTCGCGGATAAATATGGTCTGACCCTGATAACCGGATCCCATACAGACAGTTTTATCATTAATGGAATAATATAACTAATGAGTAGGGCTGCTCTTTAGTGATGCCAATAGTAACTCATAAATGTCATCTTCGTACGCCAATACCGGGGAATTTTCCCCTCCGCCGTTGGTAGAACGCTTCATTGTTGCATAAAACTCATCTCCTGCGGAAATGATATCCATCGGATAGAGCTCATGCCCTTCACGTCTGCATATTTCGCAAAATGAGGTAAGAGGATCCGCGGCTCTGGCGGAGGCAAGTATCTCATTCCGGAGTGTTTCATCCTGAAGAGCTTTTTTTCGCAATTCTTCTACATGTTCCAATACGTTCATAGGTACCTCCTTTTATTTACAGAATATTCTAAACTATTACCAAATTAAGTGCAAGTATCTGATTGTGTTAATTGAAAACCTGTGGCAATATCCTATAATAAAGACATGAAAAGCAATTAAGGTTCTGAATGGAACCGGATTAGATGTTTTGGACAAGGAGGAAACAGATATGCCTTTTTTGAACAATGGATTTGTATTCGGAGAAATCGTTAATGCTGCAAAAGCTCTCGGCATTACCTCCAAAGAGGTGGATGATTACAGAGAAGAGCACAGATGCACTACTATAGAAGCACTTGAGGCTCTTATCGCAGCAAAATAATTTGTATTATACCTGCAACAAAACACAAGCTTTAAAACGCCCTGTCGGTTCCAAACGACAGGGCGTTTTTCGAGCGTATTAAAGTAATCAGATATACATATCCGGATATATTGGATCAAAACCCGATAAGAGCCACCACTGAGAAGTGCGAAAAATCACCTTTAAAAATAAAATTATTATAAAATTTCAATTTTATAAAGGAATTGTAATGCAGGATATGTTATTATATAAAAAGAGTAAAATGGATGAAGAGTATGGTTTATTTTATAAAACTCGGTTTTTATGAGGGGAGAGCATATGAAAAAAAGGATTTTTGGAAAACTGTTTGCAGTTATCCTTTCATTAAACATTGCAGGCGGACCTCTTCCGGTGGGTATGGTATGCGCAAACGCTGAAGCGGGAAGTTATATTACCGAGCTTCAGATTCTGAGCGGACAAGATGCAATGTCTAAGCTTGAGGAGAGCGGATACACTGTTGTGCAGCAGTGCCTGAATCCGATAGATGCCTCCAATGACTCGTCGTTGGTTTATCTGGGATATAAGATCGGCGGAAGCGGTTCGGCAATAAGAGATATTGTGGTTTCCGGCGGAGGGTCTGACAATAAGGATGGATGCAGCTACACACGTGTCAGCGGTATAAGCTTAAACGAAGGTACGGGCGGCAAAGCAATGTATCTTTATGTGAGCTATGACGCGGCAGCGGGAGACGGCATCAGAGGAATAGATTTCCAGGTGATGAAAGGCGATGGTGAATTTAATTCAGATAAACCGGTTCTTAGTTCGGATGGTTCCGAGATAGTAAGGAACACGGATGATGAAATAGCGGATTTTGATGCCGGAATTTCAGGTTCTGAACTGTATCTTAAGATGTATAAAGGAGATTTATACAGACCTTACATTGACAGTATATTTAGCGTAAAGGCAAAAGACGAGAACGCCGCGGCAAAAAAGCTGGCCGAAAAAGGCTGTACATATTATCTGAATTACGCTGTGGAGGGCAGCGGGTCTGATGTGTATCTGGGGTATACCAGAACAGCCGATGAGGGAGAGGCGGTAAGGTCTCTTATAGCAGTCAGAGGCGATGAGGATGAGGTTACTCTAAAGGATGCGGTGTATGAGAAAGTACCGGGAGACGGCAACGACGCACTCGACGATTACTCGTTCTATTTTACAAAGGACAGGGACGCCGGAAAGCCGGTTATGGATCTGGTGGCGTACGGATACGGTCCTGAAGATGTGGATGAGGAAAATTTGGAGGATGAGATAACTGAGGATAATTCCGATAATGATGACATAGAGCCAAAGGATGATGCTTCAGGGGACGCCGCACTTGATTTTGGAAGTGGGGAAAAGTCATTTAGTAAAGCTGCGATGACTGATGGAAGCAATGAATCCAATGATTCAAATGAAGCCAATGAGCCCAATGAACCGGATAACGAGGGAGATAGTGATAATTCGTCAGAAGAGAAAAATTCGGAGAATGATGATGCGATAGTACCGGAGACAGATACGGAGGATGCAACCACCGATGTCGCCCCGGAAGATCCAGGGGAATCGGAGGATAACGGGACTGTATCCAACGAGGAAGAGAAAACCGAGGACGACAATGAGCCGGAAGAGAATAAGGCTGATGAAGAAGCTGTATTTGCCAAAGGCATCAGGGTCTGCAAGGAAATAAGCATGAAGGATTATATTGCAGGTTATTTTCTTAAAGGATCCGGCGCAGCGGTGGTTTCTTATCTGTACGATGAAAATGCCTACAACAGTGCTTCACAAAGTGATGAAAAGCTTTTGGTCTCAAATATTTACTGCAGTGACAGGGAAGGAAATCAGTTTATAAACAATGTCGGATTTGTTTCGGAAAAGGGAACAGCAGC
>CAJOOT010000076.1 GCA_905236215.1 uncultured Eubacterium sp. | reverse complement strand
CTGCAGAGACAGCTGCTATTGAGGTTAAGAATCGGGTTTGAGCATTAAGGGGGAAATGTATGAAGAATATGATAAAAAAACAATTTGCGGTAATCGTAGCAGTAGCACTTGCCATTTCGGCGGTTCCGTTTGTTTCTTTTAGTGCTGATACAGCTGAAGCTGCAGATAGTGTATTTGTTGAAAAGGTCGAATCTTCGCCAATAGCTGCAAGTAAGAGCGATTCGTCGGCCGGCGTTGTAACGGTTACCGAAGAAACCTATACGGATCCTGCCGGTAATACATACACTTATCTTGCTGCCAGCGACGGCACCTGCGAAATAGAATCGTTTTCGGGAACAGAGTTAAACATCAGTGCATCCATCGAAGGATATACCGTGACGGGTATTGCGGATTGTGCATTCAAGGGCAATCAGGTACTTAAGAGTGTGGTTATCGGTACCAGTCTTGAATCAATTGGCGAGAGCGCATTTGAAGGATGCAGCGCTCTTACGGAGGTTGTATACAGAGGAACGGTTAATACCATAAAAAACCGTGCATTTTATAACTGTACGTCGCTTACCGAGTTTGAAGCCAACATATCAAACATTGGAGATTGGGCGTTCTACGGCTGCTCTAAGCTTGACGAAGTTACGATTTCCGGAAATGTGAAAAGTATCGGAAACTTTCCGTTCTATGGCTGTTCGAGTCTTGAAAAAGTTTCCATCTCCGGTAATATTACACAGATTACGGAAAACGTATTTGCAGGCTGCGAAAAACTCTCCACCATTGCAATCTCCGGCAATGTGGATTCTATCGGAGACAACGCATTTAAAGGAAGCTCCAGTCTCAGCATGCTCTACATTTCCGGCAACGTTCTTGATATAGGTGATTATGCTTTTGCGGATTGTACAGCTCTTCAGGCTGTTACCGGAAACCTCAATTCGGTTGGAAAGGGCGCATTCAGCAACTGCGTCGAGCTTGGATTTGTCCGTCTATCGGAGCTTGTGACGGAGATAGGAGAAAATGCTTTCCTGAATTGCCAGAGTCTTCCTTCCATCACTATTCCGAATTCGGTTGCATCAATTGGAACCAATGCTTTCAACGGTTGTACCGCTTTAGCAAGTATAGATATTCCGGATAGCGTTAATGTGATCGGCGACAATGCATTTACCTGCTGCAAAGGGCTTGTTGCGGTGACAATAGGAAAAGGTCTTGATGAATTCGGTACCGATGTGTTCCTCGGGTGCGATAATATTTCAAAAGTCACACTGGGCTGTGATGTTACAGCAAAGCTTGGTCAGTCATTCAAGAATTGCTCGGAATTTACCCTGACATTAAACGGTACCGAAGAAGTTCGTTCAAAAGCGTTTATGAACTGCGTGGGACTTACCTCTGTAAAGATGGATTCATCTGTCAGTGAAATCGGAAGCTATGCATTCAAGAATTGTGTTAATCTTGAGGGTATTACCATTGGATCAAAGGTTACAAAACTTGATAAAGAATGCTTCAGAGGCTGTATTTCGCTTGGCAGTGTATCAATTCCCAACAAAGTAAAAACAATAGGCACGAGGGCGTTCTATGGATGCAGCTCTCTCAAAAAAGCAAAGATAGGAAAGGCTGTTAAAAAGATAGACACAGGTGCTTTTTGTAAGTGCACGGCGCTTACGAATATCACATGCAATTCTACCAAGCTTTCAACCTTGAAGCCGAGTCAGACACTTAAGCAGTGTACGGCGCTTAAGACTGTCTCTTTCAAGAGCAGCAAAGCAGGCAGGCTCTTCAAAAAAGCTGTAAACAAAGCAAAAATCAAGAATGTTAAATATAAGAAGATCTGATTAAGTCAGGTTTAGGGGAAAAAATCCCGGGCGGATGATCCGTCCGGGATTTTTGGTATGATTAAAAATTATGTAAACTAATGGCTTTATCAGCTTAAAAAGCCTTTGATTATCATGTCCTCGGCTTCTTTTTCGTTCAGTCCCAAGGTCATAAGCTTGGTGAGCTGTTCGCCGGCAATCTTTCCGATAGCCGCCTCGTGGATGAGAGAGGCCTCTGTATTTGATGCCTTGAGCGAAGGCGATGCATTAATGGTACCGTGATCCATAATAATGGAATCGCATTCTGCATGACCTTTGCATCGTGCATTACCTGCTATGGAAATAACAACATCCTGAAAGCTGCTTCCCTTGGCTACGCCACGGCTGATGATATCTGCTGATGAATCGTCTCCGTTCAGCTCAATGTTCATTATGGCTTTTGCAGTCTGCTCGCCGGAGGTCATGATCTTGTCATGGATGACAAGAGATGCTCCCTCGTGAAGGACTGCCTCTGTAATGCGTTCGGTATCGTCTATACCTCCGATTTGCGATGTCTGCATATCCATGGAAGCGTTTTCAAAAAGCTCGACCTTTGTGGTGGGGTTCATCAAACGCTTTCCGCGACCTTCTCCTTCGCCGTAGTGCCGTTCTATGTAACGTACCTTACTGTTCTTTTTTATATGGAAAGCATGTATGCCGTCGTGCTCGGAATCTTCACCGCCGCAGTTATTGATACCGCAGCCTGCGATGATGGTAACGTCACAATCTTCTCCTATATAAAAGTCGTTGTAGACCAGTTCCTTGAGTCCGGTTTCGGAAATAATAACGGGAATGTGCACACTCTCGTTCTTTGTGCCGGGCTTTACTATGATATCTATGCCGGACACATCTTTTTTGGTAACTATGTCGATATTGGCCGTGGTATTTCTGGCTGAAGATTCTCCGTTGCTTCTTATATTGTATGCCCCTACAGGAAGCGAGTCGAGCATGGCTACTTCTTTAAGGAGGCTTTTCTGTATTTCATTCATATCTTTCCCTCCTCGTTAATACAGCTTTCGGTATATTTGTTGTCGAGAATTCCACATCCCGCCTTGGCTTTTGAACCGGAGTCCAACACACCTATCACCTCTTCGCGTGTACCGAATCTTTCAACCTCACCATCTTTGAGATATATGATGCTGTCGGCGATATTTAAGATCCTCTCCTGGTGAGAAATGATGACTATGGAACCGGATGTTTTCTCGTAAAGTTTTTCGAAGATGCGGATAAGGCTCTGGAAACTCCAGAGGTCTATACCGGCTTCGGGCTCGTCGAAGAGAGAAAGCTTGGAAGAGCGGGCTGCTGTCATAGCTATTTCTATGCGTTTTAGCTCTCCGCCCGAAAGAGTATCGTTGAGCTCTCTGTCCTGATAGTCTTTAGCGCACAAACCGACTTCGCTTAAGATGCCACAGGCCTCGGTAAGAGAGAAATGTTCTTTGCCGGCCAGTCCCATCAGATCTTTGACTCTTAAGCCTTTGAAGTGAACAGGCTGCTGAAAAGCGTAGCTTATTCCCAGCTTTGCACGCTCATCTACAGGGAGAGAGGTGATATCCGTTCCGTCGAAGATGACCTTTCCGCCGGTGGGCTTTATTATTCCCATGATTATTTTGAGAAGAGTGGATTTTCCACTGCCGTTTGGACCCGTTATGGCTACAAATCTGTCATCAAGCGAAAGATTGATATCTTTTATAATTTCATTGTTGTCAACTGTATAGCTGATGTGTTCCAGAGTTAACATAGTCAACCTCCATTGTCATTGGCATTATGAAATGATAACATGAGAAGAGAGCATTTTCAAGCAGATAAGCTGCCTGATGGGAGGATTGCATACATGAAGTATATTTCTGAATATGATATGAAGAGGGCGTGGGGAGGAAGAAATGCAGAACTGCCCGGGGATGCACGTGAATCCGCGGTCCTGATTCCTCTTATATATAATGAAGGTAATTGGGAGATACTTTTCGAGCAGCGGGCACATGGTCTGAAAATGCAGCCAGGTGATAATTGTCTTCCTGGAGGAGGGATTGAAAGAGGAGAGGGACCTCTTGAAGCTTGCCTGAGGGAAGTGTCGGAGGAGCTTCTGGTAAGTACGGCAGACATAGATATCATTGCACCCATGGACGCGGTGAGAGGTCCTTCTCACAGGATAATATGGCCGTACCTTGGAGTGTTGCACAATTATAAAGGTACATTCTCCAAAGCGGAAGTGGATCATGTATTTACCATTCCCATGGAATGGTTTTTGGAAAAGGAACCCATCAGATCCGTGAGCAGAGTAACATATACTCCCGACGAAGATTTTCCGTATGATTTGGTGTATAAGGGGCGTCAGTACAGATTTAAGGAAGGAAGACATGAGATGCTTTTTTTTGAAAACGGAAACCATACTATATGGGGAGCGACGGCAAGAGTAATAAACGGATTCCTTGAACTATATAGAAAGACATTCATTAAAGAATAAAAGATTAAATCCTGCTGTAATAGTTTTACAATATGTTTCCGGAAATCTACCCAGAGAAGAAAGAAGCTTTTGTCGAGATTTGTCGGGCATTTGCGGTTGACATAGCGTGACATATGTGATAACATCTTCATCGGAAGTTGTAACAAATATGTAACAACTCCTCAACAATTAGTCAAAAAGACCTGATTGTCAGGTTTTTTATTTGGGGGAAGAAGTTAGCTATTACAGGAGGGAAACATGCATAGAAAAGCATTAGCGAGAGCATCGGCAGCGATTATGACAGCAGCTATGGCTATTGGCGGATCACAGGCAGCTGCCTTCGCGGCAGATACGTCATCAGGCGCATCGGGCGCATTGGCTCAGACTATAGCATCTACGAATCCTACATCATCCACTGACGGAAGCACTACGGCAGGTGCTTCGGGAGCACTTGCGGGTGCAGTATCAAGTGACGGCACCGGAGCAGGGGCATCAGCTGTTCTTGCAAATACGGTTGCGGATGCTTCAGAGGAAGCTGTAGAGGCACAGGAAGCTGCAGAGGCACAGGCGGCTGCGGCTGCTGTGGAAGCTGCACAGGCTGAAGAGTCGGACGAGGTTGATTATTCTACCATGGGTGTCACCACTGTCACAGACTCCGTAAATGTTAGAAAGAAAGCATCTACAGACTCGAAGGTTGTTGGTTATCTCTACGAAGATAACGTGTTTACCGTTCTCAAAGAAAAGGATGGCTGGTACAAGGTTTCATCCGGAAATGTAGTAGGATGGGTTAGCGCAGATTATGTGAGTGTGGGTGATGAAGAGGCTATCAAGGCTGCCGGTACAAGGGTTGCCACAGTCAATACTGAGACTCTTCGAGTACGCGAGTCTGCAGACGAGACGGCAGAGGTTGTTACTCTTGTTGCTGAGGATGATACACTCACCGTCAAGAAAGTTAAGAAAAACGGCTGGGTAAAGGTCAACACCAATGAGGGCGTTGGTTTTGTATCCGGAGAATACGTTGACGTAGATTACGAATACGATTACGGCGAGACCGTTAAGGAAGCGGAAGAAAGAGAAGCTCAGGAGCAGGCAGAAGCAGAGGCAGAGGCAGCGGCTGCAGCAGCTGAGGCAGAAGCAGCAGCGGCATCCTCATATTCAAGCTCAAGCTCATCAAGTTCATCAAGTTCATCGAGCTCATCAAGCAGCAGCTCATCAAGCAGCTCCGGATCCTCGGGAGGAAAGACATATAAGGCTCCGTCAGGATCCAGCGGATCATCAGTTGCTTCCTACGCTTGCCAGTTCGCAGGTAACAAATATGTATACGGTGGTACTTCACTTACTAACGGCTGTGATTGTTCCGGTTTCGTTATGAGCGTATACAAGGCATTCGGTGTAAGCCTTCCCCACAGTTCATCTGCGTTAAGAAGCTGCGGAAAGGGCGTAGATAAGTCCGATGTCAAGGCGGGCGATATCGTATGCTACAGCGGCCACGTAGGTATCTATGTAGGCGGCGGCTCAATTATCAGTGCTTTAGGAAGAGCGTATGGCATCACATACAGTGATATGAACTACAGCACCGTACTTGCAGTCAGAAGAATCTTCGACTAAAATATCAAATAGATGTCAGAACCCGGGCTGGTTATCTGCCCGGGTTTTTTTTAACTCAGCGAGTCTTGACACTCCGACTGAGTTAAAAGCTCCGCATGGATTCAGATGAGAAATTTGTTGGCAAAGCTGACCTGAATCCGGCACGCAAGACTCGCTCGCGAGTCTTTAATTTTACGGATAGGAGGGATTACCATGGCGAAGACAGGACTTGTAATAGAGGGCGGAGGCATGAAATGTGCATACAGTGCCGGAATTTTGGACAGATTTTTGGACGAAGGCATTACCTTTGATTACGTTATCGGTGTTTCTGCGGGCTCTGCAAATGCGGCCTCTTATCTTGCCGGACAGCGTGACAGAAACAGGAGATTTTATACGGAGTATGTCAGATCTCCTGAATATTTTGGTGTGCGCCCGTTCAAAGAAAACGGAAATATTTTTAACCTTGATTTTATCTACGGAGATCTCTCCAATTCAGATGGCAGAGATCCCCTTGATTATAATGCAATGTTGTCTAATCCGGCGCAGTTTGTGGTGGTGGCTACGGATGCTAAAACCGGCAAACCGCATTACTTTACCAAAGAGGATATGAAACCTGACGATTACAGGGTTATCAGAGCCTCCTGTTCCCTTCCTGTTATATGTAAACCTCAGGAGGTTAATGGTCGCTACTATTTTGACGGTGGCGTATCGGATTCGGTTCCTGTCAGAAAGGCCATGAGTGATGGATGTGAGAAGCTGGTTGTTATTCTCTCTAAACCCCGGGATTTTGTTAAGGATCCGGAGAAATTTCGACTTATCTATTCTGTTGTGTGCAGAAAATATCCCAGGATTGTAAGAGACTTAAATAATCGACACCTTATGTTTAACAGATGTATGAGACAGGCCAAGGCGCTCGAAAAGAAAGGCAAAGCTTTTTTGTTTTCTCCTTCCGATCCTCCGGAGATGGGTACCTATACCATGGATCCCGAGGTAGAACAGCAACTCTATGATCTTGGTGTCAGGGATTTTGATGATAATATGGATACCCTTTTGAAATTCATTGGCTGATTATACTATATCTGTACAATTACGTAGCTTTATGGGCAAAATTTGCAAAAACAATCCCTTTCTGTTATACTGCTTTTGTTTATTTTTTCCATGAGAATAAAATGGCTTTGCTTTTACGCATAAAAATCAGAGCTATTTTTGTATATTATTATTTATACAGTGCCGGATAAAACATATAATTGTTTTGAGCAGGGTTCTGTAAAGATTGCTTTATATTTATGAAGACCAAATTATCGATTCTCGGAATGGAACTTAATAGCTGCGGAATCCGCGAATCTATATCTCTTATGGGTAAGTATCTTATGGACAGCAAGATGAATACCGTAAGATACGTTACCAGAGAGCACCTGATATTGGCAGCAGAATACCCGGAAGTAAAAGTCTGTCTCGAAGGTGCCGATCTTTGCATCATAGAAGATAGGGCTATACTTGATGAGGCGG
>CAJOOT010000075.1 GCA_905236215.1 uncultured Eubacterium sp. | reverse complement strand
TCTTTCCATAAGGCTGAACTATCATGGCATCATAACCACGGTTTTCCTTTGCCATAACCATTATGCCCTGTACTTCAGAACAAGCCTCCTCACATCTTCCACAAAGAATGCACTTTCTCATATCACGAACGATAGAAGGTGATGACTTGTCTACTCGGGATTTTCTGATATCAAGCGGATACTTGGACGGCTGAGACATATTAAGTCCCCCCGCCACCTGCTGAAGCTCGCAGGATCCGTTCTGCTGACATCCCAAACAATCCATTGGATGCCTTGACATGATAAGTTCCATGATATCTTTTCTCGCACGTACCACCTTGGGAGATGCAGTTTTTACAATCATACCCTCTTCAGCAGGCGTGGAGCATGAAGCCTGAAGTCCGGGTCGCCCTTCAACTTCTACCACACATATCCTGCAAACAGCCTTAACTGTCTGATCCGGATGGTGACACAGTGTGGGTATTCTGACATTCGCTGCTTTCGCTGCATCAAGTATGGAGGATCCGTTTTTCACAGACACCTGCTTTCCGTCTATTGTTAAATTGATCATTACAGAACCCTCCCTTCTCTGTCGCATACCTTACAAAAATCCTTATCTATATGTCTCTCAAACACTTCCGGGAAATTCTTAAGTGCACTCTCCACCGGAACTGTAGCCGATCTTCCCAGACCACAGAATGCAGTGTTTGCCATAGTTTCGCCTAAACCTCTTATCTTTTCAAGATCGCTTAGTCTGCCCTTTCCTTCCGAGATCTTATGCACAAGCTCATAGAGCCGTGTGGTTCCCTCACGACAGGGTGTACATTTTCCGCATGACTCCTCCTTGAAGAAATAGAGGTTGTTTAACGTAAGGTCAACTATACAGTTTCTGTCATCTACCACCATAATGGTACCGCAGCCCAGACGTCCCCCGGCTGACGAGATATAGTCAATCTCAAGGGGGATATCAATCTGATCCTTGTTGATAAACGGAGCTGAGGCGCCGCCGGCCTGTACCGCCAGAAGCTCTCTTCCATCTTCTATTCCTCCGCAGTAGTCATATATAAGCTCCTTTAGGTTGATTCCCATCGGAAATTCATAGACACCACGCTTATTAACATTACCGATAACAGTGAAAAGCTTGGTTCCCGGAGACCCATCAGTACCGAGGCTTCTGTACCATTTGGCCCCGTTCTTTAAGATAGGTGCCACATTGGCCAGGGTTTCAACGTTGTTTAATACCGTAGGCTTTCCAAAAAGTCCCTTGATACCGGGGAAAGGCGGACGATATCTGGGTTCTCCGCGCTTACCCTCTATGGATTCAAACATAGCCGTCTCTTCACCGCAAACATAGGCACCTGCACCCATACGAAGTTTGACGTCAAACGAGAAATCCGAACCCATGATATTTTCACCAAGATACCCATTCTCCTTACAACTGTCGATAGCGGCATAGATAACCTCTCGCAGGTATGTATACTCACCACGCATGTAAATATATCCGGTGTGCGCACCTATGGCCTTGCCAAAGATGGTCATGCCTTCTATTATGGCGCACGGATCACCGGAAAGGAGCATTCTGTCCTTGTTGGTACCGGGCTCACCCTCATCCGCATTACAGACAATATATTTGGTATCGTTTTCGGTACTGTTCGCGAACTGGAGTTTTCTGAAGGATGGGAAACCCGCTCCTCCACGGCCTCTTAAACCGGACTCTTCAATCACCTTTATAACTTCATCTTTATCCATGGAAAGCGCCTTCTTAAGGCCTTCAAAACCGCCGGTTCTTGCATAATCCACAGCACTTTTGGGATTGATGTTCCCCACGTTTTTCAGGAGGATCTTCTTCTCTTCCATCAGTCAACCTCCTCTCTGATATAACGCTTTATTACCTCTCGCGCAGAATCCGCATTGAGATTTCCATATACCTTATCATTGATCATAATGGCAGGTGAGATGTCACAGACACCAAGGCAAGGGCTGTACGCCAGCGTAAACCTGTTGTCCTCTGTAGTCTCGCCCATTTTAACTCCCAAAAGATCCTCAATAGCTTTTACCACTTCCTCTGCTCCTCTGATATGACAGGGTGCACTCTGACACATGTGGATTACGTACTTTCCTCTGTGCTCAGTATAGAGCATATGGTAAAAAGTAACAAAGCTGTAAACTAAAGTCTGTGGAATATGCATTTCTCTTGCAATAACCGCAGTAACATCCTCTGAAAAGACCGGAACCACTTCCTGCGTCTGTAAGATGACCTTCATAAGATGCTCCGGTCTGTCCTTGTACGGAGCCGCTATCTTGGCTATCTCCACCAGCATTGAGGAAGGAACACGGTAGGTCATGTTTTTGTCTTCCATATAGGTTACCTCCTGTGTGTTTGATCAAGTATCCTTTCCGGTCAGATTTCCTTATCCGGTCCTTTCCGGTCAGAAGACTTTTTGCACGCCGCACTAAATTACGACTGTCAAAATATTTTTTATCACTTGAAAATATCCTCTGTCAACGCAAAAAAGCGTCACTTTTTTAACGTTAAAAGCATCACAAAATAGTAATGCTTTGTGAAATTTTTAATTGGTGTTTTTTCACAATTCGCAGCCGATTCTTGTGGTAATTTTTAACAAGGATTTATGTCAACAAAATTCCTTACGTTCAGAGTTAGATTAAACTAATTGTTGAAAATTACGATTTTCAAATCAGTTTATTATGTGTTGTCATGTAGCAAAAGGCATACTGTCTTCTTGATGGCAGGCTCTGTTGTGTGATATCATGAGCGACGTAACCAAAACTACCATAGAATTATTCTCAGGGAGAATTTCCATATGTTTTATACACCCGATGAACTTTTGATCTATGCAGCAGAAAACAACCTGCTTCCCGATCTTGTAAATGCAGCAGGAAACAACAACAAAGGCTACAGCTACTTTCCTGTTACCGATTTTTCGCTGGAGGAAAAATCAGGCATAAGATACCTGCGCATCCCCGGATTTTCAGGTACAGAGGATCCAAAAAATGATCTTATAGAACTGGGAGGAGACTTCTTTTCCGGACTCTCCGAAATGGAACAGAAATATCTGACAGATCATCCCGAAAGAATGACTGCCATTATAGTTTACCACCGGGATGAATTTTCAATACTGTTCTCTATTAATACCGAATCTCCTTCGGATGATGTTCCTTCATATGCCAGAGAACTCTGCAAGGATTTCATTGAAGCCTGTGGCATAAACACCCACGGAAAACTAAAAGCAGTCTGCCGGGAGGGAGACGAGATCGCACGCTCCATGTTTGAGTCTCCTCTTGTTGATATCGCAAATAAAATCTGAAAGTAATAATGCTGTACAATATCCAACAATCAGTCGAAAGCTTACAGGAGATAAAATGAGCAGATGTGTGATAGTGGGCGGAGCCGACATAGAAAACTACGATAGAGTTATAAACAGTATTGATAAAGATGATTTCATGATATATTGCGACAGTGGATTAAAGCACACAGAGCGGATCGGACATAATCCCGACCTCATCATAGGTGACTTCGATTCACATAAAAATCCACATCTTGACGTGGAAACAATAGTTCTTCCCGTAGTAAAAGACGATACCGACACGGTATATGCCGCAAAAGAAGCTTTAAAGCGCGGCTTTGATGATTATCTTCTGACAGGAGTGATCGGACAACGATTTGATCATTCCATGGGAAATATCGGTATCCTTATTATGTTAACCAATCAAAACAAAAAGGCGGCTATCCTGGACGATTGGTCTAAAATGGAGATCGTAAAGGATAAACCCGCCTTTATAGATGATTCTTATTCGTATTTTTCTCTTCTGGCCATAAGTAAAGAAGCCAAAGGCGTTACTATCAAAAACGCCAAATACGAGCTTTCGGATGGCCGAATTTCCCCTGATTATCAGTACGGAGTGAGCAACGAAGTAACTCCGGGAAAGCTCGCTGAAGTATCCGTTTCGGAAGGTGAACTTCTTTTGGTAAAGGTATTCTAATCCTTCGTTGTTATATTATTGAGAAAGCTGTTCACCTGCAATAAATCCCGAAGCATATGCCCATGACATATCATTGATAACCTGTTTTTTTACATTTGCCATAACAATATGTCTTCCGGATGCAAAGTCTCCGGACACGTAAAGTCCCTCTATAAGGCTCTTCCCGTCTGCCGCATATGCCTGCATATTTTCATTGACACGTACACCTCCGAAAGCACCGTCCGTAGAAAGCATACCTCCCACTGCGAAGAACGGTCCTTCCTCAAGAGGAACCATGGTATTAACCTCTCTGAAAAATTCGAGATCCACGCCATCTTTACATCCTTTATTATATGATGATACGGTTTCCGAAAGATTTTTGGGATCTACTCCTATCTTCCTCGCAAGATCCTCTATATTATCCGACATAGCTGCTTCTTTAGGATTTTTTTCGATAGCCTTTTCAAACCACGAAAGCACGGTTTCATAATCGGGAAGCCTGGGTACTCCGAAAACATCATGATCAGGCACATCCCCCTGATCCTTTGTGGACGCTATAAGGTCTTCTATCATATTCTTTGAGAAAATAAAGAAGGTCTTTCCTTTGGGTTGCTCAAGCAACACGTGTCCCGTATCAAAAGGATCCATACGCGGAACCATTGGCTCTGCCGTAAAACGTTTTCCGTTGAGATTTATGAGTATGGGAAATGAGCTCTTGCATAGCTTATCCAGATCAGAGTGATCTCCAAAATAACAGATAGGACCCATAAGACGAAGACAAAAACTGTCCCAATCAATAAATGCACCAACCTTTTTGGCTATTTCCAGTGCATCGCCGGTATACGCCTTGTTCTGATGGGCATTATTCTCCACCTGGGCATCAAGAAACGCAGGGAGCACCTTACGCACAACCTCTTCATTTTTTATCCAGCTGCTGGTGGCTATAAGACATTTATTGCATTCAAATGTCTCCTCTCCATCCGGAGTTTGGGCTATTACAGCCTTGATCCTTCCGTTTTCCACAATGCAGTCTTTTGCAGCATGCTCCGTCAAAAACTCAACTCCAAGCTCAGCCCCGTATCGTTTCATAGTCTCTACCACAAAGCGTCCGGAACCGTTGTGAAAAACATCTATCTGAGGTCCTACCTGACCGTGAATCGGAATATCGAAAACATATGGTCTTGGCTCATACTTCTCCATAACCTCAGGCAGCTCATGCTCGCTATACCAGTCAAAAAAGCGGCCGGTTGCATAGATCGTGTTTTTTACCAGTTTTGCATCAAGCTTCCATAGAGTCTCGTCCATCATTTTACGCATAAAATCGACGGATTGGTCCGGAATGTTTCTTTCCTTTTGCCACTTACTGCCAAAGATACGCTGCGTGGATGCAAAAAGCATTCCTCCACCCAAAAATTTAGCCTTCTCCAGCACAGTTACTTTTTTCCCCGCTTCAGCAGCTTTTACTGCAGCAATAAGACCGGATCCCCCTCCGCCCAAAACAAGTACATCACATTTTTTCATTACTACACCTTTCCTTTCTAATATGTATTCCAATTTTTTATCCATTATATTTCATACAGAGCATGGTAAGATCGTCAAACTGAGGTGCCTCGTCCACAAAATCATCCACGCTGTTTCTGACGTTTTGAAGAAGTTCCCCGGGTTCTGCATTGGGATCGGAGTTTAATGCCTCAAGCATACGTTCCGTACCATAAAGCTCATTCTCGGCATTGGTAGCCTCAGGAACTCCATCCGTATATACAAACAATGAATCTCCCGGGGAAAGTTCAAACTCATGTTCCCTGAAGGGAATGCCTTCCATAGTGGCAACAGCCGGTGAATGCTTGTAAATAATAAGCTCGTATTTTCCGTCTTTTCTCCTGATGGCTGGATGCTCATGACCTGCATTGGCGGCAATACCTTTTCCCGTATGTATATCAATAACAGCAAGCCATACCGTCACGAAAAGCTCAGCCTCATTTCCCTCACAAAGCTGATCGTTGACTTCCGACAATATCTCCGCCGGAGAAAATTCCGTGGAATATTGTGTTCGGTTTTTGATAAGCGTTTTGGCAATAACCATAAACAAAGCCGCGGGAACTCCTTTTCCGGACACATCGGCAATAACTAAAGCCACATGATCCTGATCTGCCATGAAAAAGTCGTAGAAGTCGCCTCCTACCTCTTTCGCCGGAGTCATGGTAGCATAGATATCAATCTCATCGATCTCCGGAAGAGCCGGATATATACGCGGAAGCATATCAGCCTGAATCTGAGTAGCTACATTGAGTTCTGCGCCTATGCGCTCCTTTTCGGCGGTAACTCTCAGGATCTCCAATACATAATCTCTGGTCTTTTGTGTAAGCTCCGCAAAGGATTCCGCCAAGACTTCTATCTCATCTCCTGTCCGGTATACCTTTTCCATCTCAAAAACGCTGTCATCGGCCTTTATATTTCTGATGCGATCTGTCATCTGCTCCACGGGACGAACTATCTTTTTTGCAAGGGAAAGCGATACGATGAAGGCTGTAAAAAAGACAATGATTATAAGAATAAGCAACGTATACTGCGCCTTC
>CAJOOT010000074.1 GCA_905236215.1 uncultured Eubacterium sp. | reverse complement strand
GTCTTACTGAAAAGCTCGTCTATATTCTCAAGCCTGGAATTTGCCTCATCGGTATTTTCACATTTAAGCTCCTCAACATATCCCGTATCGGCTGTAATTTTCTCCAAAAGCTCGCTGATGTTGCCTTCTGAGGCCTTTTCCCCAAATTCATATATCAATGAAACGAAATCCGTCAGTTTTTTTGCTGCGGCAGGTTTAATTTCACTTATCTGATCAGCAGATTTTAAAGCTTCAAAGAACGTCACAGCATGTGTATCGGCGTAAGCCTGAACACGATCTATCGTGGTATTGCCGATACCTCGCTTGGGTACGTTAATGATTCTGCGAACAGAGAGATCATCTGCAGGATTTTCTATAATGCGAAGGTATGCCAGAAGATCTTTGATCTCAAGTCTGCTGTAGAAGTTGACTCCTCCGACCAATTTATATGGTATATTGAGGGAAACGAGGCGCTCCTCAAAAAGCCTCGACTGCGCATTTGTCCTGTAAAGAATGGCATAGTTGTTTAGACTCTTGCCCGAATCATATCCTTCCTTAATGGCAGAAACCACAAAAGAAGCCTCTTCGTATGCGCTCTCAAAGCGATTAAACCGCACCTTTTCACCGCCCACTGTTTCCGTAAACAATGTCTTTCCTTTTCTTGAACGATTATGGGCTATGACTGCATTAGCCACATCGAGCACAGCTTGCGTGGAGCGATAGTTTTCTTCCAGACGTACGGTCTTTGTCTCCGGAAATCTGTCCTCAAAATCCAATATATTCCTGATATTGGCACCTCGGAATTTATATATAGACTGATCGTCATCACCCACCACACAAAGGTTTCTGTATTTGGAGGAAAGCAGTTCTATCAAACGAAACTGTGCGGTATTGGTATCCTGATACTCATCCACCATGATATAACGGAAACGCTCACCATAATAGTCCCTTACTTCTCCGTCTTCTTCAAGCAGTCGCACGGTTGACATAATAAGATCGTCAAAATCGAGCGCGTTGGCATTTCTTAAAGCCTTCTGATATGCGTCATAGATATCGGCCTTTGTAAGAAGATCATAACTGCCTATAGATGACGCGTTTTCCCTGAAAGCAGCAGGCGTAACAAGTTCGTTTTTTGCTCCGGAGATGGCATTTATAAAAGTCCTCTCCTTGAATTTCTTGGGATCCAAATTCTTTTCTTTAATAAGACGTCTTACAAGGGTTTTCTGATCATCGGAATCATA
This sequence comes from uncultured Eubacterium sp., assembly GCA_905236215.1. GTDB lineage: Bacteria > Bacillota > Clostridia > Lachnospirales > Lachnospiraceae > RUG14243. The sequence continues at coordinate 3,079 of CAJOOT010000074.1, read as the reverse complement.
AATAGAGAAACTGTTATCAAACCCTATTCTGTCAATATAACGCCTGAGGATTCTTACACACATCGAATGAAAAGTAGATATCCATATCATACCGGCCGCATTTCCGACACGTTTCTCAATACGTTGCCTCATCTCCGAAGCCGCCTTGTTCGTAAATGTGATAGCCAATATATTCCAGGGATCAACTCCCTTCTCATTGATGAGGTATGCCGCCCTCTCGGTGATGACACGGGTCTTTCCGGAGCCCGCACCCGCAAGAATAAGAAGCGGTCCGTCAGTATGGCAGACCGCTTCCTGTTGCATTTCATTAAGCTTAATCATTATTATTTTTTCTCCATGCGTTCGAAAACCATATCGTACGCGTCATTTCCGTAGTTTACAGACCTGTTGACTCTGCTGATGGTAGCTGTGGATGCACCGGTCTTATCCGCTATTTCAAGGTAAGTATTCTTCTCTCGGAGCATCATGGCTACTTCAAAGCGCTGTGATAACGAAAGCAGCTCATTGACGGTACAAAGATCCTCAAAGAATTCAAAGCACTCATCTTCATTCTCCAATGTAAGTATAGCTTCAAAAAGTCGTTTGACTCCTTCGGTATGTATCTTATCATTCATGTAGAAGCCCTCCCATACTTTACGATTTTAACACGTTAAAACAATAAAGTAAAGGGCGGATAAACCACGTCACCTGCAGCAAAGCTCCTTAAGAGACTCCGTAAACGGCTCCCTTGCAATGCCATTTTCTGTGATGATTGCGGTTATGTCAGACGCAGGTGTGACATCAAATGCAGGATTATATACTTTTATGTTTTCAGGAGCCATACGATTCTTGTACCATGCCTCCGTAACCTCATCAGGATCCCGCTGCTCTATAACTATTGCATCACCATCAGGCATATCAAAATCTATCGTAGATGAAGGTGCGCAGATATAGAACGGAATACCATGACGTTTTGCGGCAAGAGCAACATATGAGGTACCTATCTTGTTCGCGGAATCTCCATTGGCCGCCACTCTGTCGCAGCCGGTGAAAACAGCATCTATCTTACCCGACTTCATAAGGGAATTGGCCATATTGTCGCAAAGCAATGTAACATCCATCCCCACTCGTGAAAGCTCCCAAGCAGTAAGTCTCGCCCCCTGAAGCAACGGCCTTGTCTCGTCACAGTAAATTCTGAACCCGTAACCCCTCTCATGTCCCAAATACATCGCCGCTGTGGCTGTACCGTATTTTGTGGTCGCAAGCAGCCCCGCATTGCAATGCGTAAGAAGACCCATGTGCGGTTTAAGCAACGATAATGCATGCTCTCCTATTGCCTTATTGGTAGCCTGATCCTCTGCTTTTATGGCATAGCTTTCCTCTTTAAGATGCGGCAATATAGAAGCCGGAGCCTCTCCTTTGTGATCCGATACCACCTTTCCCATTCTCTTAAGAGCCCATGACAGATTAACCGCCGTAGGTCGCGATGAATTAAGGTAATCGGATGCATTAAAGAAGTCTGATGCAAACTCATCATAGGCTTCATTCTTATCCGCCATATTCTTTGCATGTAATCCTTCACATATATCACAAGCTGCAAGATAAATTCCAAAGCCTGCTGCCACTCCTATGGCAGGAGCTCCTCGCACCTGTAGTTTCTTTATTGCATCCCATATCTCTTTTTGAGTATGAAGATGCAGATATTCCGTTACTCCCGGAAGCTTCGTCTGATCTATTATAACCAGTGCGCCATCTTTTTCATCGAGGTCTACCACCTCAAGATCATTTATATCCATTTTCTTCTCCTGTAGTACTTTTCAAGACTTGCCCTCAATTATCTCACGCAAACAAAAGAATTTCAATCCACAGAAGCCTGTTTGATAAAACAATAATCTATCCAATCAACAAATCTCGCTTTTCATGTTATAATAAACTGTATTTATACTTTGTAAAACATCTTCAATAACCACAGAAGGGGAGTATCCTATATGTCAGACACTCAGAATTCGGAGAACTACAAAGATCCTGATATACAGAATAATGAATCGGAAAACGGACAAAAGCCTCCTAAAAAACGCTTTCGCAAACTAAAGATTGCAATATGCACTCTTATTGGTATTCTGGTAGCGTCATATATCATTTTTGTCTTTGTGCCCATTCCTTTTGTAAGGAAATGGCGTGACATTTATATCGAAACCGCCATGAGCACCACCCATCACAAATGGCTGGCTACAATGTTTATCCCCGGAAGTATCATTGATGAAGTCATGTCTGCCGTGGAAGAACAGCAAAAAAATCAGGAAGCCCTGGAGAGTACCTGGGAGGAAGCTCAGGAAGAACAGGAAAAAGAAAGAGCCAAGGTCCGGGAAAAAGCGGCCGCCGAAGAGGCTCAGGCTCGCATCGATGAGTTTTTCGAGACTTACTGGGAGATTGATTCCGAAAGCGTACACGAGTATCTTGATCAAAACTCCATTGATACAGCCGACGAATTGAACGCCTTAAAGATCGAAGACATGGATGAAGAACTAGGTCTTACCACCACTGAAGGTGATACCATTCTGGTTTGTGATGTTCCAAACAGCCTTATACTGGTGAAAGTAACAGGCACTGATTATGTAGGGAAACTCGCCATTGTCAAAGACCCCTCTTTAATATGCATGGGTATTGCCACCAACCTCGGGTCAAAGGGTGATATCATTGACGACTTTGGAGAAAACAATGATGCACTTTTAGCCATAAATGCCAGTGGCTTTAAGGATGTCGGTGGTCACGGAAGCGGCGGTCAGGTTAAGGGTTCTCTGGTTCTTGACGGAGAAGAATACGGAAATCCACGCAAGAGTTACAAATTCTTCGGTATGAAATCCGATAATAAGTTTTATATCTCAAATCTGGAAAATACTGATAAATCAGAATATCGATGGGGGCTTCAATTCTTCCCTGCGCTGGTTGTAGACGGGGAATGCGTAGTTTCGGGAACCTACGGCCTGGGTATACAGCCCCGTACAGCTGTTGGTCAGGCCAAAGACGGAACATTTCTGATGCTTATTGTAGACGGGCGCCAGGTGGGATACAGCCTGGGATGTACAATGGAAGAGTGTGC
>CAJOOT010000073.1 GCA_905236215.1 uncultured Eubacterium sp. | reverse complement strand
AGGCCAAACTCCATAACTCCGTCGGGATAAGCTGCTGAGCATACACGGGCTGCCTTTGTAGCTATAAGCGTCTGATGATTGATGATGTTTAGAAGCGCAGTTTCAAGAAGCTGTGCTTCCATAATGGGAGCTACTACCTTTACAAGAGGCTCCCTGGGAAATACCACCGTTCCCTCGGGGATGGCATAGATATCGCCGCTGAACTTAAAGTCCTTAAGGTAATCCAAAAAATCATCGCCGAATATACCAAGGCTCTTTAAATAATCAATCTCACCCTCATCAAAACTCAGATCCTGAATGTAATCCAAAGCTTGCTGAAGCCCGCAGCATATAGCATAGCCTCCTCCGCAGGGATTGTCTCTGTAGAAAAGATCAAATACCACTCGCTCACGGTTTCCCGTTTTAAAATATCCCTGCATCATTGTAAGTTCATACAGGTCTGTCAATAATGCCATTTTTTTTGAGTCCATTTCTTCCTCCATGGCGGCAGTTGTACTGCCGGTTTAAAATTATTTTATCTGCTTAAATAAGCTCATCCAAAGTCTGTTCATATGCAGGAAGAAATTCTTCCGAAAACACTTTAACTTCGGGCAACTCATCTGACATATCATCAATTATCTTTTTGGTGGAATCATATGCTGTAAGAAACTCTGTATTACCGGATTTTTTTTCTTCTATACATTTGATAAGAGCCGATATCTTATCCGCGGCCTTTACAAGTCGCCTCACATAGATTTCGTCATCATCTCCGTTATCGTCATATCTGAAAAGACCATCATAAATATCCTTCATATCAGATGGTAATTTTCCGGTAAGTTTGATCTCGGCAATGCGTTCTACCTGTTTATAGGCAGATTTTATATCCTCACTGTAATACTTGACGGGCGTAGGCATATCTCCGGTAATGATCTCCGATGCATCATGATAAAGTCCTATGACTGCTGCCCTGTCTGCATTCAGGCTCTTTCCGAAACGCCTGTTTCCTATAATGCACAATGCGTGAGCTATCATAGCCACTTCCATTGCATGTTCACAGAGATTTTCAGGCCTTGAATTTCTCATAAGAGCCCAACGCTCTATATATCTCATACGTGATATGGCCGCAAAAAAGCCGTATGAATTGCTGTGATCTTCCAATTTCTCTTCCTACTCTTTGCTTTTTAAATATCTGAATCTTCCGTCGGCAGCGTTAAACATAACACCGATCATGTTTCGTTCGGTATAAGTCTTTCCTTTCCTCCCATATAGGGACGAAGCTTCTCCGGAATGGCTACCGTTCCGTCTGCACACAGGTTGTTTTCAAGGAAAGCGATCAACATACGCGGTGGAGCCACTACGGTATTATTCAATGTATGAGGCAGGTAATTTCCTTCTTTGCTCTTTACTCTGATCTGTAAGCGTCTGGCCTGTGCATCACCCAGATTAGAGCAGCTCCCCACTTCAAAGTATTTCTTCTGGCGCGGAGACCATGCCTCAACATCTACAGATTTGACTTTAAGATCCGCAAGATCTCCGGAGCAGCACTCAAGCGTACGTACCGGAATATCAAGACTTCTGAACAGATCAACCGTATACTGCCACATCTTATTGTACCAGTCCATTGACTCCTCAGGACGGCAGATTACTACCATCTCCTGCTTTTCAAACTGATGGATACGATATATTCCTCTCTCTTCAATACCATGCGCTCCCTTTTCTTTTCTAAAGCAGGGAGAATAGCTGGTAAGTGTCTGAGGCAGCTTATCCTCATCAAGGATACTGTCAATAAAGCGCCCTATCATGGAGTGCTCGCTGGTACCTATGAGGTATAGATCTTCGCCTTCTATCTTGTACATCATGGCGTCCATCTCCTCAAAGCTCATGACGCCGGTCACCACGTTGCTCCTTATCATATAGGGCGGTATACAATAGGTAAAGCCCTTGTCTATCATAAAATCTCTTGCATAGGCCAACACTGCCGAATGTAATCTGGCAATGTCTCCCAAAAGATAATAGAATCCGTTTCCTGCCACGTTTCCCGCAGCGTCCATATCTATTCCGCCAAAGCTCTCCATAATTTCGGTGTGATAAGGAACTTCAAAGTCCGGAACTATGGGGTCTCCATATCTGGTTAGCTCTACGTTTTCGGAATCGTCTTTACCTATAGGTACGGACTCATCAATAATATTGGGAATGCGCATCATGCGCTCTCTGAGGTCTGCCTCGACCTTTCTTTCCTTTTCGGTAAGCTCATCCACCCGGGCGGAATTGGCAGTAACTGAAGCCTTAACTTCTTCAGCCTCCTCCTTTTT
>CAJOOT010000072.1 GCA_905236215.1 uncultured Eubacterium sp. | reverse complement strand
TTATTTATCTTATTGACACAAGTAAGTTTGAGAAGATGGATCAGATGAAGAAGATTGTTATGTCATTTGCAAACAGGATTGACATTATAAATATGAATAATATTCCTATGCAAAAGACAATTGATTTGCTTAAAAATAATAATGAGATACAAAACAAGGTTGTAGATTTTATAAAGAATGCAGATCTTTATCTTGAAGGCTACTCATATCAAGAAATTGGCGGAATTAAGATAAATAAGAATTCTGAGGAAAAACCGGAGGAACAAGTTTTAGACATTCCAGATAACATTATGGACCAGATAAGATTGGTATCTGTATATAAAAATGTACCAGTTCCAAGTATGCTTTTTGATTCAACGGGAACAAAAAAAATAGCAGCATTAGCTAGCTATATAATAGAAGGCCTTGAGCAAGGAAGAATACTGGTTGTAGATGAGCTTGATAGTAGTATTCATTTTAAACTTACTAGAGCTATTGTTGCCATGTTTAATAATGAGTTAAATACAAGTGCTCAATTAGTATTTACGGTTCATGATATCAATCTTATGGATTGTAAAAAGATGTTTAGAAAGGAACAGATATGGTTTGTTCATAAAGATGAAGATGGTGTTTATGTTTATTCACTTGCTGATTTTACAGCTGTAGATGGAGTGCGCGGTGACACATCAGACATTATGGAAAAGTATCGAAAGGGTGCACTTGGAGCATTGCCAGATCCGGATTTGATAAGTTCATTACTTGATATTAAGGGAAATGTTAGCGAGGTACGTGCGGATGAATAACAGATTACCTAATATCAAACCTAAAATAAAAATCTCGATAATCTGCGAAGGGCCTGAAGAATACGACTACATGGAAACTTTATCAAGGCTAAAAGTGTGGAACGAGTAGTATGAGTTTGATTTGGTAAATGCTGGTGGAAATGGTAATATACCGGCTCGTTACCAAGACAAATATCAGAATGATACAAGTGATGTAGTTCTTATATTTTGTGATACAGATAAAAAGCCATATGAACAGTACGAAGATATTAAAAGGAAGATTAACGAATTTCATGGTGTAGATAATGCAGCAGATGCTGTGGTTATCTTTGGCAATCCGTGTACTATGCAGATTGTTATAGAACATTGGCAGGAAGTTAAGCTTAAGTCTCCTGCCAAGAGCGTAAATGCTCCAATAATTCAAGAATGCACTGGAGTGGAAAACTATAAGGGACGTGAAGATCAGCGCAAGGCTATGATGGATAAGATCACATCTGCAAATTATGAAGACATGAAGGAACGCATCGGAAGATTATCAGTCGTAGATACGGAGAAGAACAGTAGCAATATAGGTAGCTTTTTGAAAGACTTCGAATCTGAAGATGACAGCTGGATTGAATTAATTAATAAGAAACTAAATGAAAATGAATAAAAATGTCTGACGCAATCTTTTTTGCAGTCAGACATTTTTTTATTCATATGTAAGGTGACAGCTTAAGATAGTTTTTGACTGCGAAGCAGGCAAAAGCGGAGCAATAATTTTTTCTTATAAGTCATAATAATAATTTAATAATTGTTAAACGCCGGCTGATAAGTTATCATAGATGAGAAACTTTAACGCATGAATATGGAGAATTATTATGGAAAAGATTACGGAAACACTTTATGCAATTGACGACTTTATGTGGGGCAACTGGATGACGGCTCTGGTGCTTGCGACCGGCATCATCCTTTCAATCAGATTCGCTTTTCGATATCAGAGAAAAATCGGTTTTAATTTCAGGAACACATTTGGAACAATGTTTTCAAAGGGCGAAGGCACAGGAACGATATCCGGATTCAGAGCGGCGTGTACAGCTCTGGCAAATACCATTGGTACAGGTAATATAAGCGGAGTTGCGACGGCGATTGTGAGCGGCGGCCCGGGTGCGCTTATATGGATGTGGATTTCGGCTTTTTTCGGAATGTCAACAAAGGCCTGTGAAATCATTATAGGGCAAAGATACAGGGAGCATTATGAAAAATCAATGGATGAATATGTCTGCGACCGCTCATTTGTCCTGAAAAATGCATTTGGATGGAAGAAAGGTGCGGTAGTACTGGCTGTTTTTTGCTTTGTTTTGGGACCGTGGACCTGCAGTGTTCAGACAGAGGCAGTGACAAGTTCGGTAAATCAAGCCTTTGGAATAAATCCGATAATTACTGATATTGTAATAGGTGTTACATGTTTTGTGACGATATGGGGAGGGCTTAAAAGGATTTCGGATGTTATGAGTAAGGCTGTACCTGTTATGGCGGCACTGTATATAATAATGGGACTTGGTGTGATTGTTTTTAACTATCAGGAGATTCCGAGGGTTGTGATGCTTATTATAAAGAGTGCATTTTCTCCCACAGCAGCGGTGGGCGGATTTGCAGGAGCTACAGTGCGGGATGCAATTCAGTATGGCGTGGCCAGAGGTATCTATTCCAATGATGCGGGTACAGGTTACGGAATGATAGCGCATGCAAGTGCGAGGACAGATCATCCTGTGAGGCAGTCTTTATGGGGTTGGGGAGAAATATTCCTTGATACTGTAATAGTTTGCACCATAACAGCTTTTACTATAATTATGACAGGTTCGTTTTATGAAAGTGATGCAACAAGCGGTGCGCTTACCACATATGCCTTTACAATGGCGTACGGCAAAATCGGCGGCAAACTTACCGCTATTGCAATAGCTGTCTTTGCATGGACTACCATAATCGGTATGTATTATACCTGTGAAAAAAGCGTTAACTATGCCTTTGGTGATTCGGAGACAAACCGGAAGATGATGCCTTTATATATGGTTTATTATATGGTTCCGTGCGTTATATTTTACAATATTCAGGCGGATATTTTATGGGCATTTACGGATATACTTTCTGCAATATATGTGCTGATAACAATATTTATCATAGTGGCAAAACACAAGGAAATCTTTGGATTGTTTGATGATTTCTGGAAGCGGTATCTGCCGGCAAAGGAAAGGGGCGAGGAGCCGGAATATGTTTCTTTTGACTGCAGAGCAGGCAGTAAGTAAAGGAGGCAAAATATGGGAAGAATAGATGAAATTATTGCAGAAAAAAAACTGATAGTTATGGACGGTGCCATGGGTACCGAGCTCGAAAGACGCGGGTATAATGTCAGCGACTTACTGTGGAGTGCAAGATTTTTAAGTGAAAATCCTGATGCCATAAAACAGATTCACAAGGACTATCTTAAGGCAGGAGCGAACATTATCACATGCTGCAGTTATCAGGCTACAATTCCCGGATTTACCGAAGCGGGATACACCGTGGCACAGGCAGAGGAGCTGATTGGCAAATCCATGGAAATAGCACTTGGCGCACGGAAAGAATGGTGGGAAGAGTCAGGGAAAGCAAACAAGTGTGACTATCCGCTGGTAGCCGGGGATATAGGTCCGTACGGGGCATACCTTGCAGACGGCTCTGAATACTCGGGAGCTTACAATCTGACAAAAGAAGAGTATAAGACCTTTCATAAAAAAAGAGCGGAAATTCTTAAAGAAGCCGGTGCTGAAATATTTGCCGTGGAAACCTGTCCGAAGCTGGAGGAGGCAGAAGCGG
>CAJOOT010000071.1 GCA_905236215.1 uncultured Eubacterium sp. | reverse complement strand
GGATACATTCGAGACAGGTAAGTTATCTGATGAAAAGCTTGTAGAGATTGTCAGAGAAAACTTCGATCTTCGCCCGGCCGGTATTATCAAAATGCTTGACCTTCGCCGACCGATCTACCGTCCGACAGCGGCATACGGACATTTCGGAAGAACTGATGTTGAGCTGCCGTGGGAGAAAACTGATAAGGTTGACATTCTGAAGAAGTATCTTTAGTATCTGTTGATTCTGAAGTCTTAACGGGCTTCATTCCAAAGGCAATCACCCTGAAAGCGTTTATGCCGGAAAGGGCACTTATCAATACAAACATCATAAACGATAATATTATCACCGTGCACCAATACAGGAAGGGGGCTTCCCCAAATGTGAAAAAGTGTACGGTGATTGTTTTTGCAACCTGAATATATAGGTAATAGGCAAGCGAATTTTTGCCTATCTTTTCAAGCATCCTTTTGCGAGGAAGACTGTTTCTGTTGCAGGCTATGACTACACAGGAAACAAGAAGTATGTTGAATGCGGAAGATGTGATGATTTCAAGCGTCGAATTGGGAAAGAAAAACAGTATTGCATAAGTCAAAAAGGCGATGAGGGTACATGCTTTAAGGAACTTATGCACTATGACCGTAGGACGCGGAGCAAATTCTCTCAGAAACATTCCAAATGCGAAATAAAAATAATAGAACATATGAAAGTCGTGCATTATTGCATATTCGGTCTGTGTATAGACCCCGGTGGCGTAAGTGCGCTCGTTGTATACCCTAAATACCACACTTATGATAAATGCAGCCGACAGAACGAATACCCATATGAGGACTGCTTCTTTTCGTTTTATCTGTGAGTGTCTTACCGGAGAGACGGATTTGCCTCTGATTATGGAAGGATCAGCAGAACGACCTGAGAGAAGCAAAGCCGAGCCGGCTTTTATAAGGAGCCTTGTGAGAATAATGAATACAAGAAAGGCTATCACAAACCACAAGTGATAATATGGGCAAAGGTATGCGTTGATGTAGTTTTCTAAGGTAAAACTTTCCGGAGATGTTATATTTTCCAAAACGAAGTATATCTGAACCGCGATAAGCCATGGTATTACCACACGCGGTACATATTTTTTGATGAGATCTGATGCTGATGAGTATTGGAGCTTTTCTCTTTTGATGAGGTAGCCGCAGACCGCAAAGAACAAAGGCATATGAAAACCGTAAATCATATACCTGGGGAACGAATCTCTAATGGTTCCGGGTAAAAGATGCCCTATGATGACCAGTAATATGAGAGCCCCCTTCACAAGATCGAGATTTGGATTTCTTCTCTTGCTATACATAACACCTATAATATACTATTCAAAGCCTCAAAAATCAAGTAAAAATCCACAAAATATACATACTTCTTCTGTCAAATACACCATATCTTGGAAAAATTGCACTAAAAAATCGGGCGTGCATCTTTTTCATGTCCTTCCTTCGTGTTATAATCTTAAATATGAAGATAAAACACCGATTGATCATCTCATTTTTTATAATGATTATCGTACCGATAGTACTTATGGTCTGTGTATTTATGGTGGCATTGTCCTATGTGGAAGCAGGGTTCAGAAGTACTTACGGCATTGAATACGAGGGAGATCTTGATTTCTCGCTCAGTTCAATGCGACTTTTGAGCAGATTTTCCGAAGAAGCATATGATTCTCTGAAGGCCAATGTCAGTGCGTATCCGGAGAGTATGGAGGATTTCAGTTATTTAGAGACGGTTAATGCGTCGCTTAAGAATAATTACTCCTACCTTATCGTAAAAAAAGATGACGAAATCGCTTATTACGGGGGTGAAGAAAGCAGTGATGTGGAAAAGGCCTACAAGCTGATTGATGAGATATCGGATTCTGATGAGCTTAACTCACAGAGTGGCATTTTTGTGGGCGGCGGGGTTCAGGCGCTCATCAAACTTATAAAATTTAATTACAGGGACGGAAGTGACGGCATAATCTTCATTGTCACGGAATCTCAGGGGATTGTTCCGGAAATCCGGAATTTTATCGTGGTTATGCTCATTGCTATAGTTCTTATATTGGTATTTACAGCGGCTACCATGACACTGTGGACTTACACAGGGCTTGTTACTCCCATAAAGCGTCTGCAGAATGCCGCAAAGAACATCAAGGAAGGCAAGCTCAACTTTACGGTTGAGGGCTCGGTAATGCAGGATGAAGTCGGGATGCTCTGTAATGATTTTGAGCAGATGAGAGCGCGTCTTGAAGAAAATGCAAAGGATAAAGTTCATAAAGATAAAGAGCACAGGGAGATTATCAGAAATATCTCTCATGACCTGAAGACCCCGATTACATCGGTCAAGGGATATGTGGAAGGCATTCTTGACGGGGTGGCTGACACCCCCGAAAAGAGAGAGCGTTACCTGCGTATCATATACAACAAGGCCAATGAAATGGATTCCCTTATAGAAGAACTTACACTCTACTCACAGCTAGATACCAATGAACTGCCGTATTCGTTTACGGAGATTCCGGTCAGAGGGTATTTTGATGATTGCGCCCAGGAGATTGCGCTCGACTTAAGGGAAAACGGTATGTCGTTCCGCTACGAGAATTTCTGCGGTCTGTCCGACAGTATATCTGCGGATCCGGAAAAGCTCAAGCGCGCTGTTGACAATATCTTCAGTAATTCCATCAAGTACATGGATAAGGAGCAGGGCCACATGAGGCTCACCATAAAAAATGTTGTCAATGATTATATACAGATAGAGATAGAAGATAATGGCGTGGGTATTGCCAAAGAGGATATTCCGTATATATTCGACAGATTTTATCGTACAGATGAATCGCGAGGTACCCAAAAAGGAGGCAGTGGAATAGGTCTTTCCATAGTCAAAAAAATTATAGAAGATCACGGTGGTCGTGTATGGGCTACAAGTGAATTGGGACAGGGTACATGTATGTTTATTATGCTACCCAAGATAACTGAAGAGAACGGTCAGGTAACCTTGGAAAACGAATCCGAAGAAGGAACAAACGGGGGTGAATGAAAATGGAAAAGATATTGATAGTTGAAGACGAGGCTGAGATCGCGGAGCTTGAAAAGGATTACCTTGAGCTCTCGGGTTTTTCCGTCACCATTGAGAATAATGGTGATGACGGACTTAAAAGGGCTACCGAAGAGGATTTCGCCTTGTATATATTGGATATCATGCTGCCCGGAACGGATGGTTTTGAGATCTGCGAAAAGATAAGGGCTGTCAAAAACAGGCCGATATTGCTGGTCTCTGCAAAGAAGGATGATATAGACAAGATTCGGGGGTTGGGGCTCGGAGCGGATGATTATATTACCAAGCCCTTTTCGCCGAGCGAGCTTGTTGCCAGAGTCAAGGCCCATATTTCCAGTTACGAGCGTATTGCATCAAATCCCGAGGTGGCCAATGATGTTGTCGAGATACGTGCGTTAAAGATTGATAAGACGGCGCGCAGAGTCTGGATGAACGATGAAGAAAAAACCCTGACCATGAAGGAATTTGATCTGCTTACTTTTTTAGCCGAGCATCCAAACCGCGTTTTCTCAAAGGAAGAACTGTTTTCTCAGATATGGGATATGGCTATGGTAGGAGACATTGCCACTGTTACCGTTCATATCAAGAAGATCAGAGAGAAGATTGAGCCAAACAAGAGTAATCCGCAGTATATTGAAACTATTTGGGGTGTAGGATACCGATTCAAGGTGTGAGACCTGTGACCGGGAGAAGTTATGGATGGATCCGAAAAACTAAAAGATGATCTGTATTCGGATCTGATGATAAATGGAGAAGCGCTGGACGTACACGACTATACGGGCAGTTCCGACAGGCGTGCCAGAGATGTGCTTATGGATTCGACGGGCACATATGATTCCCATGGTGTGCTGGAGGATATTACGGAGCAGCGGCCCAATGACAGGAAACTTGCCGAGAAACTCACGTTCTTAAGGCAAATGGAAACTGCCGTAAAAAATACTGAACAGAAACTGTTTGATATAGCCAGGAATATTCTGGGCAATGAAGACATGGCGGCAGTCAGAGCGGTGAGCCTTGTTGGTATAGGCACCGGGTCGGGAAGCACGGTTACGGGAGAAGCTGCAAAAGTTCTTGCGGATGCGTCGCTTATTATAGGCTCGCCCTATGACCTTAAGCTGGCACTTGAAGTTGTAGAACGTGAAACAGGTGTTTCAAGCCTGGGAAAAAAGAGAACAGCAGCCCTTGTTAATGCAGAAGATATAGCTGACTGCATCAAAAAAGATCCCGGTGGAGATGTGGCGGTAGTCTTTACCGGAGAGGTGGGATTTTATGATACCGCGCGTGAGCTTATAGACCGCCTTGGAGCCTATAGTGTCAGGATTATTCCCGGTATTTCCGTTTTGGGAATTTTTGCGGCAAAATTACGTCTTTCATGTGAGAGTGGGCCCATACTTGAATTCAACGACAGTTCGTCGCCGGTCATCTACGCAGTAAGTACCAGAGAATACGTTTTTCTCATACTGAACGGAGAAGAAGTGGTACGAAAGCTTTCGGCCCGTCTTTTGGATTTCGGATTGAGGGACGTGACGGTTACCGTGGGTTATAATCTGGGAACTGCCAGAGAAGAGATTGTATCAGGAAAGCCCCTTGAGTTTATGAAGGCTTCGGGCGATGGTATCTTTCCGGCGGTGATAAGAAACAAACATCCGCTGCCGGCACGGGTTACCGGAAAGGTGGATGACAGATATTTTGTGCAGGGACAGGTTCCGCCATACAGCACTGCTGTAAGGAGTGTTATCACCAATGAGCTTCAATTGGAGGAAGATTCCATTATCTATGATATAGGCGCCGGGGTGGGGGCTCTTTCGGTGGAATGTGCGCTCATGTGCCCGCACGGGCGGGTATTTTCGATAGAGAAAAAGCAGGAAAACCTAGCTCTTTTAAGAGCTAATCGCAGGCAGTTTCTGGCGGAAAATATGGAGATAGTTTTGGGAGCGGCGCCGGCAGCCATCGAAAACATTATTCCACCCAGCAGAGTTGTCATTGAAGGAAGGATACCTCTTTTGGGAGAGATTGTCAGAACTGTTTTCAAAAAGAATCCATATTGCAGGATAGTTGTATGCGTGATGGATCTTGAAAGTCTTACCAAAGCCATGGAGACATTGAAGTCATTTCCCTATACAGATACCCGGATGGTGAGTGTCAGAACATCACGAACACAGATGGCAGAAGAAAATAATGCGTTTGAATCCGATAGAGAAGTCTATATCTTAAGTACCCAGAGGCGGAGTGCCGCACCTGTTTTCAGCGAAAAAGAATTTGATTTAGATGATATTGGAAACAATGAAACGGGTATAGTACGTGGCGTGGTTGCCAAGGTATGGAAGCCCGGCAGATTGTAGGAGAAATTATGTACGAGCACGGAGGAAATATATATCAGCACAAAGATTGTGTGGATTTTTCATCAAATATAAATTGTCTGGGCATGCCTGATGAAGTCAGGAATGCAATGAAAGCTGCAGTGGAGGAATGCTGGCATTATCCGGATCCGTCTTATTCCGAGTTGAAGGCGGCCATAGCAAAAAGAGAAGGTGTGGAAGCGGGCAGGATTATCTGTGCGAACGGAGCCACGGAACTGATTTTTTTGATGTTGGGTGCTTTGCCGAAAGGAAGAGCCCTTCTTTTTACGCCTTCATTCTTTGAGTTTGAGAGGGCTCTTAAGTTCTATGGTTGGGATACTTACGTTTATCCTCTTCAGGAAAAGAACGGTTTTGAATATCCTACGCCTGACGAGATCATGAAGGGAGTGCCTGCGGGAGGCCTTCAGCTTGCTATATTATGTAACCCCGGAAACCCCACCGGACAGCTTATAAACAGAGCATGGCTAAGAAGATTTATCGCTACCTGTCAGGAAAAAAAGATAATGGTGCTTTTAGACGAATGTTTTATGGATTTTGCGTCGGACGATAACAGAAGCTCTCTGGCTCAGGATATTGATCAGTACGATAATCTATTGGTGATTAAGTCATTTACCAAGTTTTATGCTCTTGCCGGGATCAGACTGGGATTCGGGCTCACGTCCAATAATGTGCTGTTCAGAAAGATGTCTGCCGGTTCTCAGCCATGGTCTGTAAATATGGTGGCTCAGTCTGCCGGTATAGCGGCATGCTCTCAAAAGGCATTCGACCAAAGAACAAGAGATGTCATAACAGAAGAAAAGAAATATATGAAATCCGAGCTTCAAAAGCAGGGAATTACAGTGTTTGACAGTGCAGCCAATTTTCTCTTTATCAGAGTTCCGGAGAATCTATCGCCCAGAACCTTCGGCAGAAACCTTATGAAGAGAGGCTTTCTGCTTAGGGATTGCAGTAATTTCCGCGGTCTTGATCCCGGGTGCTACAGGATTACTATGCGTAACAGAGTGGAAAACATGGATCTTATTGCAGCTATAAGCGACAGAAACCATGCGGTGAAGAATGCAGTGGCACCCACTATCATACATGACAGACCCAAGAAAGATCCGTTCTGATTTGCGAGTTGAGCAAGCTTTTGTTATACTGTCTATTTGGTGAACTCATCAAACTAAAAAATGTAATTATACAGGAGATATCCGAAAATGGCGAAAGAAAAGAAACTCGTGGAAGCTATCACTTCCATGGATGAAGATTTTGCACAGTGGTATACGGACGTGGTCAAAAAGGCCGAGCTTATGGAGTATTCCAGTGTTAAGGGGTTTATGATATTTAAGCCTTTAGGCTTTGCTCTTTGGGAAAATATCAAGGCGGCTCTCGACAAAAAATTCAAGCAGACCGGTGTTGAGAATGTATATATGCCGCTTCTTATACCTGAGAGCCTGCTTCAGAAGGAGAAGGATCATGTGGAAGGCTTTGCGCCGGAGGTCGCCTGGGTCACCCACGGCGGTCTGGAGGAGCTGCAGGAGAGGATGTGCGTGCGTCCGACCTCCGAGACGCTTTTCTGCGATCTTTACGCCAAGGATATCGGATCCCACAGGGATCTTCCGAGATTATACAACCAGTGGTGCTCCGTCGTCAGATGGGAGAAGACCACCCGTCCGTTCCTGCGCTCG
>CAJOOT010000070.1 GCA_905236215.1 uncultured Eubacterium sp. | reverse complement strand
TGTTCCGGAGCGGTAATTCCCACCTCGGGAAAAATTATCGTAGGTGACAAAGAGTATAAGTCCATGACTCCGCAGCTTGCTGCAGAAAATGGAATTGCGATCATTTATCAGGAATTCAACAATGTAAAGGAACTGTCCGTTGCCGAAAACATCTTTCTCGGAAGGCCGATTCGAAAAGGAATTGTCATTGACAAAAAGGCAATGGAAGAAGAATCTCGAAAAGTATTTGAGACTCTTAATATCGACATTGATCCGTCGGAGCTGATCAAAAACCTGACGGTCGGTTATCAGCAGATGGTTGAGATTGCAAAGGCAATCCAGCAAAAAGCCAAAATCCTTATCATGGATGAGCCGTCGGCACCGCTCACAAAGGCGGAGGTTGAAAACATGATGAAGGTGGTGGAAAAACTTCGTGAAGATGGTATAGGCATCGTATATATCTCACACAGATTGGATGAGGTGTTCAGATTATCACAAAGAATCACGGTGCTAAGAGATGGAGAATATATAAAGACGCTTGTTACAAAAGACAGCAATGTAGACGAATTGGTAACGCTGATGGTCGGACGTGAACTGACTGAAAGCTATCCGCTAAGAGCAGGCTGCATTCGTAACGAAGAAATTTTGCGCATTGAGCATTTATGCGGAAACGGAGATAAGGATATAAATCTTTCTGTAAAAAAAGGTGAGATCTTAGGCCTTGGTGGATTGATCGGAGCCGGACGAACAGAGCTTGCACAAATGTTATTTGGCGCGGCAAAAATAGAAAGCGGAAAGATCATATACAAGGGAAAGGAAATACATCCCAAGAGTCCAAGACAGGCGATAAACATGGGAATTGCGCTTGTTCCGGAGGATCGAAAGAATCAGGGGGCGCTTCTTGAAACGAGCATAAGGGAAAATATCTGTATGCCCATCTTTAAGAGAATTTCGCGCGGAATGGTAATTAATAAAAAGAGAACATTTGAACTTGCGGAAAAATACCGCAAGGATCTGAAAATAAAAACACCGTCAGTACAACAGAGAGTAAAGAATTTGAGCGGAGGAAATCAGCAGAAGGTTATTCTTGGAAAATGGATGGCTGCTGAATCTGATTTTATCATTTTTGATGAGCCTACCCGCGGCATTGATGTTGGTGCCAAATACGAAATATACAAATTAATGAACGAAATGGTGGAGGCCGGGAAGACTATCCTTTTGATTTCCTCCGAGATGGAAGAGCTTATCGGAATGTCGGATCGCATCATAGTTTTATCGGAAGGGCATGTGACCGGGGAATTGAAAAAAGAAGAATTTTCCCAGGAAAAGATCATGGCGTACGCTTCCGTAATTGTTAAGGAGGAAGAATCTCATGACTAAAGATAAAGTAATAAGCACTATCAAAGACAGAGCAATCTTTGTAGTCATGGTGGCACTGTTTTTGTTTTTTACCATTGGAACAGATACCTTTTGTACGCCAAGCAACCTTTTGAATATTGCCAGACAAGTTGCGGTTTTGGGAATTGCTTCTGTTGGAATGACAATGGTTATTCTGACCGGAGGTATCGATCTTGCAACGGGATCTATTATTACCTTCGTTAATATTATAACAGCATATTTTATGGTGAATATGGGCTGGAGTATGTGGCTTGCGATCCCGGTGGCACTTTTGGCGAGCACTATAATAGGATTGCTCAACGGTATAGCAGTGGCCAATCTTAATATGCCGGCACTTATTGTGACATTTGCGACGCAGACAATTTTTGAAGGACTTGCTTATATTATCTGCGGAGGTGTTCCGATATTTGGTTTTTCTGAGGAGTTTTCATTTATAGGACAGGGATACATAGGTGCGATTCCTTTTCCGGTAATATTGCTTGTTATCGCATTTTTGATTGCAGGATTTATTCTTGTAAAAACGTATTTTGGAAGATATATCTATGCTGTTGGCGGTAACGAAGAAGCTGCGGAACTTTCGGGTATACAGGTAAAGAAGATAAAATATCTGGTCTATGCATTATCAGGACTTTTTGCCGGAATTGCCGGTATCGTTATGCTTTCCAGAACAAATTCCGGACAGCCGACTGCGGGAAAAGGCTACGAGTTTGATGTCATTACTGCGGTTGTGCTTGGGGGTGTCAGTGTAAACGGCGGTGCAGGAAAGATATCCAATGTGATTGCAGGCGTTCTTATCATCGGTATGCTCAGTAACGGTATGGTGCTGCTTAATGTCAGCTCTTATGCCCAGATGGTGGTAAAAGGACTTATCCTGGCTGTAGCGGTAGGTTTTGATTGCTACCAAAAGCTTTCTTTGAAGAAAAAATAATTGTCAAATGATTTGGAGATAATAATAATGAAGATGAAACAACAGGTGATGACCGAGCCGGGTAAGATTATTTTTCGTGAGATTGAAGTTCCTGAGGTTGCAGACAATCAGGTAAAGATAAAGATGATGAATATAGGAGTCTGCGGATCGGATATCCATGTATATCATGGGAAGCATCCATTTACCAAATATCCCGTAACGCAGGGACATGAGGTGTCCGGTGAAGTGGTGGAGCTTGGAAAAAATACGTCGGGGAGACTCCGTATAGGTCAGAAGGTAACGGTAGAGCCGCAGTGTTTCTGCGGAAAGTGTTATCCTTGCAGACACGGAAAATACAATCTTTGCGAGGAACTGAAGGTTATGGGATTCCAGACCACGGGAATGGCTTCGGAATATTTTGTGGTGGATGAGTCCAAAGTTACAGAGATTCCGGAAGATATGTCATATGAACATGCGGCTATGATCGAACCCCTTTCTGTTGCTGTTCACGCGGTAAAGCAGATGGGAGACGTGACCGGTATGGATATTGTGGTATTGGGAGCCGGTCCGATTGGCAATCTTGTGGCGCAGACAGCCAAAGGAATGGGTGCAAAGAAAGTTATGATCACTGACGTAAGTGAGCTTAGACTAAATATCGCAAAAAAATGTGGAGTCGATGTGTGCGTAAATACCAAAGAGAAGGACTTCGGCGAGGCAATGATCGAAGCTTTCGGACCGGACAAGGCTGATGTTATCTATGACTGCGCAGGTAATGACATCACCATGGGCCAGGCGATCCAACACGCAAGAAAGGGAAGCGTCATTGTGCTGGTAGCTGTTTTTGCTGGCATGGCAAACATTGATCTTGCGGTTGCCAATGATCACGAACTGGATATCAAAAGCACAATGATGTATAGACATGATGACTATGTGGATGCCATTCGTCTGGTGGACGAGGGAAAAGTAAATCTTGAACCGCTCGTCACAAAGACATTCCCCTTTGATAAATATCTGGATGCTTATAAATTTATCGACGAACATAGGGAAGATGCAATGAAGATCATTATTAATGTACAGGAGTAGGGCGGAATGTATGATGCAATCGCGCTGGGCGAGCTTTTGATAGATTTTACCGATGTGGGTGTCGGAAGTAACGGGATGCGTCTGTTTGAGCAGAACCCCGGCGGTGCGCCCGGAAATTTTTTGACGGTTTTGGCACATATGGGATTTGAAACATCCATGATAGCAAAAGTCGGGGATGATATGCATGGCAGATTCTTAAGAGAAACGTTAGGAAAAGAAGGCATATCAACTGATGATATTATTGTTGATGCCGATTATTTCACGACGCTTGCATTTGTATCAATAGACAAAAGCGGAGAAAGGGAATTTTCTTTTGCAAGAAAACCGGGAGCTGATACACAGCTAAAAGAAGGGGAGCTGCCGTTAGATAAATTAAAAAACACAAGGATTTTTCATCTTGGGTCTTTGTCTCTCACAGAAGAGCCTGCCAGGACGGCAAGCTATACTGCGCTAAAGGTGGCCAAAGATTCCGGTGCGATTATTTCCTATGATCCGAATTATCGCAGCAGCCTTTGGGCAGATTCTGATGTTGCCGTAGAGGAGATTCGCGGTATACTTCCGTATGCTGATATGGTCAAGGTCTCTGAAGAAGAGGCAGAGCTTATCACGGGAAAGAAGGATCTTCTTTCCGCTGCGGAGCAAATCCTTTGTGAAGGACCATCTCTTGTGGCAATAACGCGGG
>CAJOOT010000069.1 GCA_905236215.1 uncultured Eubacterium sp. | reverse complement strand
ATAGATCTTGTGGTCAACACTCCGGTGGGCAAGGAAAGCACGATAGATGACAGTTATATCAGAAAATCAGCTATCCGTCATCATATTCCTTATATCACCACGATGGCCGGAGCAAGAGCCACTGCGGAAGGTATCAAAGCCGAACAGACGGGAGAGGGCATGCCGGTCAGATCTCTACAGGAATATCACTCAAAGATAGGTTGATAAAATATTCGGATAAATCGGGGGTCGGAGTTCCGGCCCCCGTGTGATCTTATCAGACACAAACTGATAAATTGCTTAATAATGCATATCTGCGCTCTTCCGGAAGAAAGTAAAGATGATTCAATCGTGATATATATTTCCTCTGACTGCAAATATGCGTAAGTAGCTTAAATATAAGCCGTGTAGACCGGATGAAAAGCTGTCTTTTTATGTTTCCCCAAACACACAATGTCGGCCTCTTTCTCTTGTAAATTTTGATAAATTGATTATTACATGATCCGGGCTGACACGGCTTTTGACTATTCCCCCTTTCTGCGCGCTGCTTATTGCGTCTTTTTGAAATTCTGTCTGTGACAGTTCGAAAAAGTATTATTGTCCGAGATAATTTGACGCATATGCATCCGCTTTGTTTTTAGAATATTCACGTGACGCGTGTTAATAGAGCTTCATTTAAGAAGATCCTGTCGTACACTTAAGGAAAGATGTGCATAAAAGCTACTATAGCCGGATACGTCCGGGACGTTATGTAGACAAGAAATCTTAATAATAAAAATCTGTTTCAATACATGGTATAAAAACAGGTAAGTGGATTTTGGAAGCCGGAAAAACTTGGCTTCGGGAGGCGAGCAGCCTCAAGTGACAATATCTCAAAGCCCTGCAATTGTAACAGGTCTAAAGATATATTAGAATATCGTTCGTAACCTTTCTCCTTTTACGGTGTTACGCCACGCGAAATTCATGTCGATATTATATTTGGGGAGTAAATGATTTGCAAGAGTTTTTTTAGACTAAAACAAAATTTAGTAAAGTTTAACAAATTATTGGCATATCATAGTCTTTACTAAAAACGTATGATTCGCTATAATAGTCGCAAGCTCCGAGATTTATACGGAGGAGGTGGTTTTTGTGAAAATTGAACTTATAAACGAAAATCAGATTAAATGTACTCTCACCAGAGAAGACATGGAGGACAGACAGCTCAAGCTCAGCGAGCTGGCATACGGATCGGAAAAAGCCAAAGAGCTCTTCCGCGATATGATGCAGCAGGCAGCCCGAGATTTTGGCTTTGAGACAGGTGACATTCCACTTATGATAGAGGCCATACCTGTCAGCACTGAATGCATATTACTTGTAGTCACAAAGGTAGAAAATGCAGAAGAACTTGACGCCAGATTTTCAGGATTATCCGTGAGAGCTGAATCAGATCAGGAAACAGAGGCAGTGCCGGAGGCAAGGGCCGACGATATCCTTGATCTTTTCAAAAAGCTCAAGGATGGCGTCATACCGGAGGATGCTCATAGCGGAAATACAGATTTTGTACCGCTTTCCGAATCATTGGCAGGGAAGAAGCCCAAGATCAAAAAACCTAAGCTTCCCCATGTCAAAAAGCCGGTTTCACAGCAGGCAGCCGTACTTACTGAGATTACCAAGCTTTATTCGTTTGGAACGATTTCTGATGTCACAAAGGTAGCAGAGGTGGTCAAAGGCTTCTATAATGGTGAGAACAGTCTCTACAGATCAAAGGCGGATGACAGATATTATCTGTTCCTGAAGAAAGGTACGCACACTCCTGAGGAATACAACAAGCTTTGCAATATCTTTGCGGAATATTCCAAACCGGAGACATGTACTCCCGCCATAGAAGCGTTTTTCGAGGAGCACGAAAGAAAGATAGTGGGCAGAAAAGCCCTGCAGGTATTGGAAGAATTATAGAGACAAACAAGGAGGATTCATAAAATGACAACAGCAGAAGTTACCAAAGAGACACGTATTGGCGATCTTCTCATGATCGACTCCAATGTAGCACCGGTTCTTATGGAAATTGGTATGCATTGTCTGGGTTGCCCGGCATCTCAGATGGAGACTATTGAAGAGGCTGCTATGGTACACGGTATAGACTCAGACCTTCTCGTAGAGAAGATTAATGCCCAGATAAAGGCAGATCTTGCAGCAGAGGCAGATTCAGAAGCAGCAACTGCATAATATGTAAAACATAAGATTGGATTGAGCCAGCTATAGGTTTACATAAATTTATTAGACTAAGGAAACCCCGGAGCATTTACATATTGCTCCGGGGTTTTATATCAATTGATATGACTGTTTATGACATCCCAGATGTCCGAAGTCTCAAAACCGGCACGCCAGCTGGCAACGCCTGCCAGAGAATAATTGTCTATTATATTCATACGTTCTTCCATAGAGGTGGCATCTTCTATCCACATTTGATAGGTGGATCCGGTTGAATTGTATTCGACATAATTCTGACCGGTGGAATCATCCCATGTGGGGGTAACGCCGTGAGAGGTAATAACATCCTCTTCTCCCATAATACCTATGGCCTTGCTGGAGACCGATGGTTCACCGGAGCTGTCAGTAGTGATTTCCCAAAGTCTGGTATAGAAGGGAACACCAAGAATCAGCTTGCTGTTGGGGATGCCTTCGGCAATGCTGTCTGTTACGGCTTCTGTCACCCAGGGTATTGAAGAGACGGAACCTGCTTCTGACCCTTCATAATGTTCATCATAGCCGAAGAGTATTACATAGTCACATACCGTACCAAGCTCTTTTCTGTTGTAGATAACAGAATCCCCGAGGGGTTTATATACATCTGCAGAAAGTACGATGTTGTTGTTTTCGCAGAGTATGGCGAGCTCTCGCACAAACTGGATGTATGAATCCCCGACATCTTCGGAAAGGGATTCAAAATCCAGGTTTATTCCGTCCAGTTTGTATTCAAGAGCGGCAGCTATAATCTGGGTTTCGAGATGTTCCCTCAAAGAAGTGGTGGTGAGAACTTTTGTGCAGACCTGTGAGTCAGTACCTATATCACTGATAAGAGGCCAAACCTCGACCCCGGCAGCATGAGCTTTGTTGACATAATCGAGACTGGCAAAGGAGGTGAAGTCTCCTGACTCACTGTTTAGAGTAAACCAGGTGGGTGATATCACATTAATGCCCTTTGCACTCGAAAGTATTGTGGAAATGTCGTAATTGTCGGAGCTTTTTAAGATTTGATCCCAGGTAAGGTTTATCTCAAAATCTCTTTTTATTGAGTTATATATTGGATCTTCGAAGCCTCTGTCTACAGTTTCTTCGGTAGTTTCTGAAAGTTTTCTTTTAGAAACATAACCCACGTAGCCGTCTTCAGTAAGAACCTTATCCCAGTCATCCAGTTCTTCCAGGATGGTGAGCTTTTCCGAGTCTTCACAGGTCTTTAGTATATCGCTCTTGATACCACCTTTTACACGTACTCTGGTGTTGGAGGCACAGGTGGCTGTTGTTATAGTGCCCGTCACAGTGGTGATAACCACTCGTGAAGGCTCGGAATAAAGGTCATACGAAAGATCGGTGTAGTCCTTTACAAAATCAAGTGATATATAAGGAATGTCATTTTCCACATGTACGATGGTGTGCTTGTACTGCCGGGAAGTGTTGCCGATGTAATAATCCGCCGTTCCTACGGATGCCCGGGTAACACTGTCGGTTCCGGCATACAGAAGGAGCTGTTCGTTGTAGTCCCAATAGAACCTGTCGTTTAGCTCATCCTGTACGGTATCTATGGAAAGATATATATCCGAACCGGACATGTAAGCCCTTGAGGAAAGCACTTTGCCGTTTACCACAACAGCTGTGTTTGAAACTGCGTCAGCTGATTCGGTAAGTCCAAAGTATTCGTTAAGGTCAGCCATTTCTTCTGAGGGTGCGTATTTTCTGAAAAGGAATATACCGGCTATAACAGCAACAATGACTACAGGTATCATGAGCTTCATAAGAAGAGCTCTGTTGTCTTTTCTTTTCCGTTTTCTTCGTGTGCGTCTTTTGTCTGAAGGCGTGCGATATTCGTTCATTGTGAATCTCCCTGTGGAAATATGTAAAATCAATTCATTATAACACAGGTTGAGGTGATGGATTTAATCCTATTTAAACGGAAATGCAAGGGACAGGCAAAATTCCCCATTTTCTGTAACAATTGATAACTCACCATTCATTCTTTCCATCATCATTCCGACATTTTTAAGACCTATGCCGGATTTTGAGCTGTAGGGAATATCCGGCTTTATTGCATTTATCAGTCTGAAAACGGCAGTATCTTCAGTATAATAAAGAGCCATCGTAACTGTCTTGTCGAAGTCAGCGTATTTCATCATGTTTGAGAAGATATTATTAACTATTCTGCCCATGAAATTGTGGCAGACAGATAGCTTTACCGGGTTCCATGAGACACCGGAGCTGTCGACGGAAAATCCGCTTGATTGCAGCATATACAGTAGTTCTGACAGATAATCCCCCAGAGAGTATTCAATATAGGAAGGTTCTTCCATGGACATTTCATATGAGGTACTGCATAAGAAATGTTCAAAGAGTT
>CAJOOT010000068.1 GCA_905236215.1 uncultured Eubacterium sp. | reverse complement strand
ATATCTTTTTCAGTGCAGCACAGTCTCAAATGAACGAGCTTGAAGATGAGGGAATGCTTATAGACGGCACAAGGCAAAATGTTCTTAATAATCAGCTCGTGGTGGTGACATACCCCGGCAGCGATACAAAAGTGACAGGGCTGGAAAACCTGAAAGATGCATCGTCTGTCGCAATGGCAGACGGCAGCGTACCTGTAGGAAAATACACCAGACTGGCTCTTATTAATCTGGGTATCCTGGAAGAAACAGACGATGCTTCCAAATACACTACAGCAGAGGTTTCAGAAGCATTGGGCGGTGTGGAAATAAGCGAACAGAGCAATGTCAGCAAAGTCCTTGCCGCTGTCGAAGAAGGCTCATGTGAGGTGGGCACTGTCTATCTTTCGGATACCTACGGACATGAAGACTCCGTAGAAATCCTTGAGACTGTATCCTACGACACGGTAGGCGACATAATATATCCGGTAGCAGGCATCGCAAACAAAGATGCCGATGATGCCGAATCTGCTGCAGCCGGGGATTTCCTTGAGTATATTACCAATGATGATGCAAAAGCAGTTTACCGGACTCATCTTTTTGATACTGACGTGAATTGATCTCTTGAAGAAAGGCAGCTAAAATGTCGGAATTTGTAAGTTTTCTTGAAAGCCTGGACTATAGTCCTCTCATCATATCCCTTAAGACCGGTCTTTTGGCCACTGTAATATCCTTCTTTCTGGGGATTTTTGCTGCCAGAAAGGTCCTTAAGATGTCACCTAAGGGTCGGGCTGTCGTTGACGGAATACTTACACTTCCGATGGTTATTCCTCCCACGGCCGCAGGTTTTTTCCTTTTGCTCATCTTCAGCAGAAGGCGCGCTGTCGGCATGTTTCTGGAAAACACATTAAATATCACCATAGTTCAGACCTGGCTCGGCTGCGTTATTGCCGCCACCATCATCGCTTTTCCGCTGATGTACAAAAACGCCCGCGCAGCTTTTGAACAGATTGACGAAGACCTTGTCCACGCTGCAAGAACACTCGGAATGTCGGAAGGAGCCATATTCCGAAGGGTTATCTTACCTGCTGCCAGTCCCGGAATCATATCCGGTACGATACTTACCTTTGCCAGAGCCATGGGTGAATACGGAGCAACATCAATGCTGGCCGGAAACATTCCCGGCAAAACCGGTACCGTTTCTCAAAAAATTGCCATGGTAATACAAAACGGTGATTATATTACCGCAGGCTTTTGGGTGCTACTCGTGGTAATTGTGGTTTTTATACTGATAATCATTGCAAATATTGCAGGTTTCAAAAAATCCGGGCTTAGCAGGTGGTGACGCATGGACAGACTCTTGGTTGACATAAAAAAACAAGCAGGAAATTTTTCTTTGGATATGCGCTTTGATCTCTCCCATAAAAAGACAGGCATCCTCGGAAAATCCGGAAGCGGAAAGAGTATGACTCTCAGATGTATTGCCGGTATTGAAAAACCGGACTTTGGCAATATCAGTCTTGGAGACGATGTATTTTTTGATTCCGGATCAAAAATAAACCTTCGCCCCCAAAAGAGAAATGTAGGCTATCTTTTTCAAAACTACGCCCTTTTTCCCACTATGAACGTATTCGAAAACATTCTATGCGGTATACGGGAAAAGACTCCGAAGGCAGATGCTCTGGTAAAAGATATCATATCGGCCATGAATCTTTCTGGCCTTGAAAAGCATTATCCCAAAGAGCTCTCCGGAGGTCAGCAACAAAGAGTGGCGCTTGCCAGAATATTGATAGGTAAGCCCAAACTCCTTCTTTTGGACGAACCCTTTTCTTCTCTTGATGCCTCATTAAAAGACCGGATGCAGCAGGAACTTATAAGAATCGTGGATGAATATAACGGACAGGTCATAATGGTCTCTCACAACAGGGACGAGCTTTATCGCTTCTGCGAAAAACTCATTGTCATAGATAACGGCCGCCTCTTAAGACAGGGTAAAACTGCGGATGTCTTTAAAGATCCCCGTTCCAAAACCGCAGCCTCACTGACGGGATGCAAAAATTTTTGCAAAGTTAATGTAACAGGAGAACACACTCTCGAATTGCCCGACTGGGGGCTTTGCTTAAAACTTAAAAGGAAAATCCCGGAAGGAGTAACACATATCGGATACAGAGCTCATTACTTTGAACCGATATGGGGAGAAGTACCTGACAACGCATTCTGT
>CAJOOT010000067.1 GCA_905236215.1 uncultured Eubacterium sp. | reverse complement strand
TGGAAACTCGGTATACAGACATTATTTTAAAAGATGTGTCAAAGAAAGTTACAGACTGCACGAAAAAATGTTCAATAGTGGTTTGGACATTGTGGTCTTGGCGCGAAGTAGCGCAAGGGATATCAGATACAGAGATATTGACAGTGCTTTAATGCATTTGATGAGAATAAATAAGGTTTGTTTATAACGTATTGATTAATATATGAAGAGATTTTTACTTTCCGGTATAAGGTTTTATCAGAAATATATTTCTTGTTTGAAAACAACAAAGTGTCCTTATTTCCCATCCTGTTCCGAATATGGTTATGAAGCTGTGGAAAAGTACGGTGCTTTTAAGGGAAGTCTTCTTGCCATATGGAGGATCATTCGTTGTAATCCTTTTTCAAAAGGCGGTTACGATCCTGTCCCCTGATATTTCTGTTATAGGAGGAATTTATATTGTACAGTGTGATTTTAACACAGTATGATGGTAAAATATTGGGACCTATTGCGAAAGTTTTAGGTCTTCTTCTGAATGGAATATTTATCGTTCTTGATAAGATAGGTATTCCGAATGTTGCTCTTTCCATCATACTGTTTACAATTGTAATTTATCTTTTACATACGCCTCTTACTATCAAGCAGCAAAAGTTTTCAAAGCTTTCTGCAAAGATGAATCCTGAAATTCAGGCTATTCAGGCAAAGTATAAAAACAAAAAAGACCAGGCATCTATGGCTGCAATGAATGAAGAAACACAGGCTGTTTATAAAAAGTACGGTGTTTCTCCTTCCGGAAGTTGCGTACAGCTTATAATCCAGATGCCTATTTTATTTGCTCTTTACCGTGTTATCTATAATGTTCCGGCATATGTTAATTCGGTAAAAGAAGCATTTATTCCTTTTGTAAGTGAGTTTATTACAAAATCAAGTGCTCTTACTTTTATCAGTAATAAGGATAATTTTGCCAATGCTGTACAGTTTTCAAAGCAGTTTGAAAATGAAGCATTTAAACTCGGCGGCGATAATTCTTATGTTATTAATACCTTTATCGATGTTTTGAACAGAGCTTCAACGTCGGAATGGTCAAACATAGCGGATAAGTTTCCTGATATAGCTGATCTTTGCAGAAATACTTATGAAACCGTTATGCGTTACAACAATTTCTTCGGACTTAATATTGCGGATTCTCCGAAGTACTATATTACAGACTGGTGGACAAATAAAGGATCTATAGGACTTGCAATCGGTGCCCTTCTTATTCCGATTCTTTCCGCACTTACCCAGTGGATAAATACAAAACTTATGCCTCAGGCGGATCAGAGCAGTAACAACGATCAGGCAAATGCCATGGCAGCATCTATGAAATCCATGAATGTTATGATGCCGCTTATGTCGCTTGTTTTTGTATTTACTCTTCCGATCGGTATGGGTATTTACTGGATTGCCGGTGCTGTTATCAGAAGTGTACAGCAGATATTTATCAATAAGCACATTGATAAGATTGATATTGATGCGATCGTAGCCAAGAATACCGAAAAACTTGAAAAACAGATTGAAAAAAAGAGCGGGGTAACCGGGGCAGCACTTAATTCGGCGGCAAGAATGTCTACAAGAACAATTACCGAAAAGAGTCATACAGATACTCTTAATGATAAAAAAAGAGAAGAAGCAGTACAAAAATCAACAGAATACTATAATAAGGGTTATAAACCCGGCAGTCTTGCTTCAAAAGCCAATATGGTAAGACAGTATAATGAAAAGAATAACAAATAATCGGAGGTTGATATGGAATACGTTGAATTTACAGGTAAAACAGTTGATGATGCTATAACAGAAGCTTGTAAAAATTTTACTATTACAAGTGATCGTCTTGAATATGAAGTAGTTGAAAAGGGAACTTCCGGCATTTTCGGATTTGCCGCAAAGCCTGCGGTTATTAAAGCAAGGGTGTTTGATCCGAATGCTCCCAAGGAAGAAATAAAGGAAGAAAAGAAGGAAGAAGCCAAAGAAGATGTAAAATCATCCGGTTCTGTCAGTGATTCGGTTGAAGCAGATCCTAAAGAATTTCTTGAAAAAGTATTTGATGCAATGAATATGAAGGTTTCTATTGATGTAGAGACTAAAGAAGATGAAATGGACATCGAGCTTTCAGGAGATGATATGGGTGTTCTTATCGGAAAGCGCGGACAGACTCTTGATTCTCTTCAGTATCTTACAAGTATTGTTGTTAACAAAGGAAGAAAAGAATATATAAGAGTTAAGATTGATACGGAAAATTATCGTTCGAGACGTAAGGAGACTCTTGAAAATCTTGCAAAGAATCTTGCTTATAAAGCAAAGAGAACAAAGAATCCGGTTTCTCTTGAGCCGATGAATCCTTATGAAAGAAGGATTATTCACTCGGCACTTCAGAATGACAAGTATGTTACAACTCATTCCGAAGGAGAGGAACCTTACAGGAAGGTAATAATCACACCGGTAAAATAATATGAATACAGATACTATAGCAGCAATTGCTACGGGGATGAAACTATCCGGTATCGGAATCATAAGAGTTAGCGGAGAGGATGCATTTTCTATTGCATCCTCTGTTTTTCGTAAAAAAAATAATAAACCGTTAACGGAATATGAGGATCACAGAGCATATTTCGGCTATATATACGATTATGACCGTGTATTGGATGAAGTAATACTTCTTGTTTTTAGAGGTCCTAACAGTTACACCGGAGAAGACATTGTTGAGATACAGTGTCATGGCGGTATTCTTATGATGAACAGGATCCTGGAACTGTGTATAAGTTCTGGAGCAAGATG
>CAJOOT010000066.1 GCA_905236215.1 uncultured Eubacterium sp. | reverse complement strand
TCGCGTGAACAAAAAAAGATCTACATTGACGATACCGCAAAAGCGAACGGATCAAACCGGAGTTTAAGTGCAAGTATGTGATACACGTCGCACTTGCCCAAAATCACCTGAAAAGAAAACTGCAGCCTGTATATACAGACTGCAGTTGATTTTTGGATTATCTCTTTGTTTTTTTCTCCGGGAAAATATCCCTGAACCATTTAAGGGAATTAAGATATGCCTCATAAATCGTATCTTCTTCAAGATTATCCAGATGAATACGTCTGGAAACCTCTGTCCACTGGGCATCTTCATAAGCCTTGATAAATGAAAGCACAGGATAAAACGGTCCGTCCTGATTGATAAGAGCTTTTTTTACGTTCTGAGAAACTTTTACCAGTTCCAGTGCCTCTTCCATGGTTTTATCAAGCATGATATCAAGTACGGAGAAAAGCCCCGTCAGGAAAAGTTCCTGTGCCTGAACCGCCAAATCAAATGACTGTGCAAGGTTCTCGGCAAATTTGGCTCTCATCATAGCCAATCTCATAATCTCAGACGGCTTATCGGAACAAAGCTCCTTGGTAACTGCCGTATTGATCCATTTTTTAAGCTCTTTCTGTCCGAGCATCGCTGCCGCGTGCTGAACAGATGTAATCTCCGAATTCACGCTCATGTGATTAACAATCTCCAGAAGAGATATTACAAGAGCCGGATCATGTTCAATAATCTTTGCAACCTTTGTAAGATCAAAATCCGGAACGTTTATCACATTAAGCAACTCGATATATGTGACCTTCATGGGTGCAATTTCTGTTTCCTTTTTGGTAACAGGCATCCTGAAGAATCTTCCCTCATAAAGATTTGATTCACCTTCCTTTGAAAGCTCATCGAAATCCTGCTGATTGTCTATGTTTTCGGCACATATCCTGATATTCGGAAAATACTGTCCGAAGAACAGACGAGCCGACTTCATACTTACTTCCTTGTAGTCAAGGAAAAACTCGTCACACATACGGAAAATCTGCTGATAAGCAGCAAACCTGCTGGCAGGTATGTTTCTTAAAGCCACTTTAAAGCCCTGCGACTTCAACTCTTTTACCCTGTTGACGTTTTCTTCGGTAGGTTCAACATCTTTTCCGAGAAGAATTACCACCTTCTGGTAAGGCACCTTGCACTGCTCTCTGAGATCTGTATACAGGGCAATACTATTGACAGGCACAAACACTTCCCTGTCACCCGAAAGTCCGGTAAGACCAACACTGTTTACGATCTCAAAGCCTTCTACATTGGCTATACCGTCCAGGCTGGCCGTACTTCCCAAAATAGGATATTTAAATACATCCTGTTTTCGCGCAGTAACGGCATATGCGCACACCTGTGTCTTACTGTCAAATATAGGTATCAGTGTTGCAAGCATTTGATCCTCCTGATATGGAACATGATATCATGTACCCAATCCTAACATTATCTTCTATCCTTTATTGTATCAGATTTTGGATTTTATGTCACCTGCCATTTTTTTCATTTCTCCGGCGCTTTTAAGTACAGCTTCTGTAATAGAGGCTCCACCGCTCATCCTGGCAAGTTCCTCAATACTTTCCTCTTCCGAAAGAGCTCTGATTCGCGATATGGTTCGCCCCTCTTCCACAGTCTTTTCAACTACAAAATGACTGTCAGCCATAGCTGCTATCTGCGGTAGATGCGTGATACATATGACCTGCAGCTCGTTTGACAAATAACAGAGTTTTTCGGCCACCTTCTGGGCGGTAACACCCGAAATGCCGCTGTCTATCTCATCGAATATGATAGTTTCACACTCATCTTTTAATGCACATACCGACCTTATGGCAAGCATGATACGGGAAAGCTCTCCACCGGATGCCGTCTTTTCCAGAGGTCTTAGGTCTTCACCCGGATTTACCGAAATAAAGAATCTCACATCATCTGTGCCATCCGCTTTCAGCTCCTTTGTATTTTCTATCTTAACGCAAAATACAGGCTCGGTGAAATTAAGTTCCCTCATGGCATCT
>CAJOOT010000065.1 GCA_905236215.1 uncultured Eubacterium sp. | reverse complement strand
TTAGTGATCACTATCGTCTTTCGATAATATAACCATAGCACACCACAAGCAAAAAAACACCTTAAGAATTCTTAAGATTTATTAGTTTTTAAATCTGTTATAGCATAAGTTTAGATAAAACATATTATAAATCATTTGTGATAGTTGATTCCTTCTTCTAGGTGACGAGGTTGTGTTTTTTATATTCTATGTTTATAATGGTGCAGGGCAAAAGCATTGAAAACTGAAGTAATAAGGATAACAAAAGAAAATTTACAGGAGACCTGCTCACTTGCAGCTAAGCTTATCAGACAGGGTGAGCTTGTGGCATTTCCCACGGAGACGGTGTATGGACTGGGAGGAGATGCACTTAATAAAGAGGCTTCGCAGAAGATATATGCTGCAAAAGGCCGACCGTCGGACAATCCGCTTATAGCGCATATTGCCGATATGGATATGTTTGATGATATCTGCGATGAAATACCCAAAGAGGCCAGGATGCTTGCAAAGGAGTTTTGGCCAGGTCCACTTACCATGATCCTCAGGAAAAAGGATATTGTTCCCAAAGAGACTACAGGCGGCCTTGATACTGTGGCAGTGCGTATGCCGGATAATCAGGTGGCTTTGGAACTTATCAGGCAAAGTGGAACACCCATAGCCGCACCCAGTGCCAATACGTCAGGAAGACCCAGCCCTACGTCGGCAGAGCATGTATATGAGGATCTAAACGGCAGGATACCGATGATACTTGATGGAGGAGATGTGATCATTGGCATTGAATCCACTATCATAGACCTTTCCGGAAAAGTTCCGACCATTTTAAGACCGGGTTACATAACGCCGAGAGATATAGAGCGTCTTATAGGACCGATAAGATCGGAAAAATCCGTACAGAGTCTAAAAGACGGACAGGCGCCCAAAGCTCCCGGCATGAAATACAGACATTATGCTCCAAAAGCAGAACTTATACTTGTTTCCGGAGAAAGAGCTGCAGTGGTAGAAAAGATAAATAATCTCGCAGCCGAGCAGAAGGAAAAAGGTATAAATGTTGCCATACTATGTACAGATGAGAGCACGGGGGAGTTTCCCGGAGTCTATGTCAGAAGTCTTGGCAGCAGAAACATAGAAGAAGAGATTGCATCCAATCTGTTTTCGGCACTACGGGAATTTGATGAAACCGATGCACAGGTGATATATTCAGAGTGTTTTGAGGGAGATGAATTTTGTGATGCGATTATGAACCGCCTTTTGAAAGCGGCGGCACACAGAGTAATAAAAGCATGATAATATTTCAGACTGTGTTTTGTGGAGTGGCACAGTCCGGACAGGGGTATGATATGAGAGAAATCAACAGGCTGGTTTTTGTCAGCGAATCTGACACAGGTAAAGGCCCTATGGCTGCAGGAGCCATGGGACTTTGTGCGCTGGCAAGAAAATATGAAATAGTAAGCCGTGGCTTGGTGGTGCTCCTCCCCGAGCCTATCAATGAAAAGGCAGAGGCTGTAATGATAAGCAACGGCATACAGATTAAAGACTACAAGTCCAATGCATTGACAGAGGAGGATTTTACCGATGATACCATGGTAATAGCCGTGGAGCGCCAGCAGTATGAGTCTATGCTGTCCAAGTACGACCACGCAAGTTCGGTGTATCTTCTGGAGGAGCTTATTGGAAGACCTGTCAATTATGAAGATCTGCGGGGAAAGGAGCTTTCCGACTACGGAAAATGCTTCGAGCAGATGATGAGTGATATGCGGGAACTTGCAGCATTCCTTAATGACAGGGAAAAGGAGAGAAGAGAGGAGAAATAGATGGAGACACCCAAGCGTTCCGATTATATCTCGTGGGATGAGTATTTCATGGCGGTGGCCAAGCTGGCAGGCATGAGATCAAAAGACCCCAATTCTCAGGTGGGTTCCTGTATAGTAAGCAAGGACAATCGCATTCTTTCCATTGGTTACAATGGTTTTCCCAGAGGGTGTTCGGATGAAAATTTCCCGTGGGCCAGAGAGGGAGAACCGCTCGACACCAAATATCTGTACGTCGTTCACAGTGAGATGAACGCCATCTTAAATTTCACGGGATCCAGCCTCAAAGGAGGCAGGCTCTATGTATCTTTGTTTCCATGTAATGAATGCACCAAAGCAATTATCCAGTCGGGCATAAGCACAGTTATTTACGACAGTGATAAGTATCACGATGAGCCCAATACTGTTGCGTCTCGCAGGATGCTTGATGCAGCAGGTGTCAGATATTACCGATATACATCTACCGGCAGAAAGATCTTTATAGAAGTATGAAAGAAATTTTTGAACTGTATTTGGTTTTTTTCAGAATCGGTTGTGTTATGTTTGGCGGAGGCTATGCCATGCTTCCGCTTCTTCAGAAGGAGATTGTTGAAAAGAGACAATATGCAACCGAAGAGGAAGTGCTTGAATACTATGCGGTGGGTCAGTGTACACCGGGTATAATAGCAGTTAATACAGCCACTTTTATAGGCTACAAACGCAAAGGTATAGCAGGAGCTGTGGCGGCCTCTTTAGGTCTTATCACGCCATCTATCTGCATCATACTTGTTATTTCGTATTTTTTGCGGGCGTTCATAGGAAATCCTATGGTGGAGCATGCATTTGCCGGCATCAGGGTGGTTGTTGTTGCGCTTATAGTGGATGCCGTGATAAAATTTTTAAAGAGTGGTATCAAAAGCGCGGCCGGAGCCGTTATTTTTGTGGCGTCTTTTGCTTTGAGTGCTTTTTTTGATATATCTCCGGTCATCGTCGTGTGCGCAGCCATAGTCTATGGACTCTGTGTGACTTTATTTGTCAGGCAGGATGATGCAGGAGGAAAGGAAGATGCGGCATGAGCGTTATCCTTACTGTATGTCTTGAATTTATGAAGACGGGGTTTTTTGCTGTTGGAGGAGGGTTTGCTACATTGCCTTTTCTCTTTGAAATGGCAAAAAACTACGATTGGTTTACGGCGAAAGAGCTTACGGATATGATAGCGGTCTCGGAATCCACACCGGGAGCCATAGGCATTAATATGGCTACGTATGCCGGATCAAACGCAGCCGGTATATTGGGCGGTATAGTGTCTACATTAAGTCTTATTTTTCCTCCGGTTGTGGTAGTTATCATTATTGCCCGTATCCTTGAGAAGTTTAGGGGGTCAAAGGTAGTACAGGGTATTATGAATGCCTTAAGACCTGCGGCTTTGGGACTCATAGCTGCTGCAGGATACAGCCTCTTTATTACGGTGTTTACCAGGGACAGTATTGGGACGGGAGCATTTTCGGATTGGTTTGACTGGAGGGGTCTTATCGCATTTGCGATATTTGTATTTTTGATATTGAAGTTTAAAAAGCATCCGGTGGTTTATATTGCTGCAGGAGCGGCAGCAGGAATATTATTCGGCTTATAGGAAAAGAAAATGATAGAACAGGAAAAAATAGAAAAGACTTTAAAAGATATCCATCTGCTTTTTGCGGCATCCGAAACTTTGCCGGATGATGACAATATGGTAATAGTCAACAAGAAAGCTCTTTACAACTGTCTTGAGGAGATTAACCGCTGCATGTACGATATGATGGACAGTTATGAGATCGTAATAGAGACCAGAGAGAGAAACGAGAGAAAGTCGGCTGAAAAATGCGAAAGTATGATATCGGAGAGCAGGGATATTGCAGAAGAGATCTATGCGGCAGCAGTCATGTATACAGACGATGCCATGAAGAAGCTCTACGATGAGATAAGAAAGACACAGACCCAGGTGGTTCGTATGACGGAAAACCTGGCGGATGATATAGATAAGAAGTTAAAGACCGTAGTGGAAAACAGGGCGCAGCTAAGAGAGCAGCTTTCAGAGACTGAGCACGCTGAGAAGTATCTGCGCATATTGAGAAATCAGCGTAAAAAGGACGCTGCGCCGGATGGAGCACCGGATGATGAAGAACCCAGAAAATCCGTATACAGGTCGTTTATGTCGGAAGACAGACCGTGGGATGACGGTGATATCAAAATTGTTGCACCTGCCCCCAAGATCAATATAAATCCCGCATATGCCAAAGAAGAAGATCCGGATCTTGATGATGGAGTGGTTACTCCGGCAGCTCCCAACATAGTAGTCAACTATGATTCCGAGTATTTTAAGCAAAAACGGGCCGAGATGGGCGAAGAGGATTTTGAGGAAGGCGTGATAGGAGATGTCAAGATTATCTCCAAAGACGATATGCCCGGTAAAGCAGATGACACGGATGAAAAAGAACGCTTAAAAGAAGCCGATTGAGCACTAAATGGCGAAAGATAAAACATCTAAAAAGAAAAAACATCGCGGACTCAGGATATTTGTAAGGATCCAGATAATACTGATGCTTCTGGTGGTGGGAGCTGTGGCATATTATTATGTGGGAGGCTATGCAAAGACCATCGGAGAACTTAAGGAAGATGCGATGGATAAGGTATACGGTTCCTCGGAGGATATTTTTAGGAATAACGAGACTTCCGTAGTCTATGATTCTTCGGGAGAAGTCCTTTCCACCCTTGTGGGAGACCAGGACAGGTATTACCTGACGTATGAAGAGATTCCATCATATGTTTTCGGAGCTTTCATCAGTACCGAGGACAGAAAATTCTATAGCCACAGTGGTGTGGATTTAAGCGCAATAGTAAGAGCTGCGTGGGCGGCTCTTGTCAACGGCGAGGTTACGCAGGGAGCCAGTACAATAACACAGCAGCTTGCGAAGACTGTATTTCTCTCATCTGAAAAGACCTGGCAGAGAAAAGTTGAAGAAATCTTCATAGCACTGGAACTCGAAAAGGTTTATTCCAAAGAAAAAATATTGGAGTTTTATGTAAACAACTGTTATTTCGCCAATGGTAATTATGGCATTGAGGCGGCATCGCAGGGTTATTTTTCCAAAAGTGTAAGTGAACTTACGCTTTCGGAGACTGTTTTTTTGTGCGCCATCCCAAACAGTCCGGCCACTTACGATCCTCTTACGAATTTCAATAAAACTTTGGAGCGGAGAAATCTGATTTTGGATCAGATGTACAACGAAGGCTATATCTCGGGCACGGATTATGCAGTGGCCGTAAATTCCGAGATTGTCCTGAATATTCCCGAAGTGCAAAAGAATGATTATCTTGAAACATATACGTATTATTGTGCCATAAGAGCCCTTATGGAAAAAGACGGATTCGAGATAAGAAACAGCTTTGAGAGTGAGGAGGATGAGGCTCAATATGATTCTCAATACAGCCAGCTGTACTCGGATTATCAACAGAAGCTGTATACAGAAGGATATCGTATATATACATCGCTGAACACCGACACCCAGAAGAAGCTTCAAAAGAGCTTAAATGATATACTAAAGTCCAATAAAGAGAAGAACGATGAGGGTATATACAAACTCCAGGGCTCAGCCGTGACCATAGATAACACCACCGGTTATGTGGTAGCCATAGTGGGAGGTCGTAAACAGAAAACAACGGGTTATACATTAAACCGGGCTTATCAGAGTTTTCGACAGCCCGGAAGTTCTATTAAGCCGCTTGTCGTCTATACTCCGGCGCTCGAAAGAGGATATACTCCCGACACCATAGTCAATGATGAGAAAATAGAGGATGGGCCTGAGAATTCCGATGGCACATACTTGGGCAAAATAAAGCTCCGCAAGGCAGTAGCCCTTTCCCGAAATACGGTGGCATGGCAGATCTTCGACGAGATTACTCCGGAGGTGGGGCTCAGCTATGTTTTAAACATGGGATTCAGCCATATTGATAAAGAAGATTACAGGCTTACGTCTGCCTTGGGAGGCCTTACGGACGGAGTATCCGCACTTGAGATGACAAGCGCCTATGCGGCTCTTGAAAATGACGGCAGATTCCGTGAGCCAACCTGTATAATGAAGATATGTGATTCTTCAGGAAATGTTCTGGTAGAATCCGTGCAGGAGGAGCTACAGGTGTATCAGGCTAACGCTTCCCGAATGATGACAAGTATGCTTAAGAGCGTATTAAAAAGCGGTACCGGGAAGGGGCTTGGCATAGACGGTATAGACTGTGCAGGAAAGACAGGCACATCAAACAGTAATAAAGACGGGTGGTTTGTAGGATATTCATATTATTATACCACCGGAGTATGGGTAGGGTATGACACTCCTAAGAAGCTTTCCGGACTCTCCGGAGCATCCTATCCGGGAAAAATTTGGAACGATTTTATGACTAAATTGCATGAAGGGCTTGCAAATGTTCCGTTTAAGAATTATATTTCCTATGGTCAGGAAGAAGAAGAGGAGACGACTCAGGAAGATATCACCATATATTATGATGATACGGAGACCACAGAGGACAACAACACTCAGGATAACGATACACAAGATGACGACAGCAAGAAAAAGCCTGACAAAGATAACAAAGATGCCAAAACCAAAACCAGTGACAAGGTAAACTGAAAATAAAGCAGAAAAAAGGAGAAAACATGGTTAATTTAAGTGAAAAAGGAGTATATCTTGTAAATGGAGAACTCTATGAAGACGCAGCAGAGGCAGCTTCGGCTGCAGGAGTCGAAGCTATAGACACCACAAAGGCCAAAGAGTCGACTATAGCTTATGATATCCTGACAGCACACAACACCTCCGACAGCAGCAAAAAGCTTAAGATAAAGTTTGACATGCTCACTTCGCATGACATTACCTTTGTTGGAATCATTCAGACTGCCAGAGCAAGCGGACTTGAGAAGTTTCCTATTCCGTATGTACTTACAAACTGTCACAATTCTCTGTGTGCGGTAGGAGGTACCATCAACGAGGATGATCACATGTTTGGTCTCTCCTGTGCCAAGAGGTACGGCGGAGTTTATGTACCGCCTCATCAGGCTGTTATTCATCAGTTTGCAAGAGAGATGCTCGCTGCAGGCGGACGCATGATACTTGGTTCGGATTCCCATACCAGATACGGTGCATTGGGTACGATGGCAATGGGAGAGGGAGGTCCCGAGCTTGTAAAACAGCTCCTTAACAAGACATATGATATCAATATGCCGGATGTTGTCTGTATATATCTGACAGGTGAGCCCATGCCGGGAGTAGGTCCCCAGGATGTGGCACTTGCCATTATAGCTGCCGTATTTGACAAGGGTTATGTAAACAACAAGGTTATGGAGTTTGTGGGACCGGGTGTATCATCCTTAAGTGCGGATTTCCGTATAGGTGTGGATGTAATGACGACCGAGACCACCTGCCTTTCCTCTATCTGGCGCACTGATGACAAGATAAAAGAGTTTTATCAGATCCACGGCAGAGAGAAAGATTACAAAGAGCTTAATCCCGGCAGTGTGGCATATTATGACGGCTGTGTAAAAGTAGATCTCTCGAAGATTCGCCCCATGATAGCCATGCCCTTCCATCCAAGTCTTGCATATGCTATAGAAGATGTAAACAAGAATCTTATAGATATTCTTAAAGAAGCAGAAGAAAGAGCCAGAGTATCTCTCGGAGCAGACACCGATTTTAGCCTGACGGACAAGGTGGTGGACGGAAAGCTCCGGGTAGAGCAGGGTATCATAGCAGGCTGTGCAGGTGGCGGTTTTGAGAATATCTGTGCTGCAGCAGACATATTAGAGGGCAAGAGTATTGGTTCCGATGCATTTACCCTGAGTGTATATCCGGCCAGCACCCCCATTTATATGGAACTCCTTAAAAACGGTGCAGCAGCCAAGCTCATGGAGACAGGTGCTATTATGAAGACAGCATTCTGCGGACCGTGTTTTGGGGCAGGAGATACACCTGCGAACAACGCACTCTCCATTCGTCATTCCACCAGAAACTTCCCGAATCGTGAGGGCTCCAAGCTTCAGAGCGGACAGATTGCTTCTGTAGCGCTTATGGATGCCCGATCTATAGCTGCTACAGCGGCCAACAAGGGAATCCTTACTCCTGCCACCGAAGTTGACATAA
Organism: uncultured Eubacterium sp.; assembly: GCA_905236215.1. Taxonomy (GTDB): domain Bacteria; phylum Bacillota; class Clostridia; order Lachnospirales; family Lachnospiraceae; genus RUG14243. Next base: position 14,873 of record CAJOOT010000065.1, on the reverse strand, counting down.
AATCAGGAGCGCCCAAGTATTTCTTCGACTCGAAGATATACGAAAACCGCGTGTTTGACAGTCACGGAAAGGCAGATCCTTCGGTAGAAGTGCAGTTTGGCCCCAATATTAAGGATTGGCCATCAATGCCGGCTCTTACCGAAAATCTGCTCCTTAAGGTGGTTTCAGAGATCCACGATCCGGTTACCACTACGGATGAGCTTATTCCATCGGGAGAAACATCAAGTTATCGCTCAAATCCGTTGGGACTTGCAGAGTTTACCCTTTCCAGAAAAGATCCCGAGTATGTCGGCAAGGCAAAAAAAGTGCGTGCGGCAGAAGAAGCTCGTGAGCAGGGAAAAGATCCCGGAAAGCTTTCGGAGGTTGATGTGCCCGCTGAGCTTGCCGGTATCTGGAAAGCCCTTCAGGCTTCTCGTACGGAAGTTACAAGCGATAATACAGGTATTGGCTCGGTTATCTTTGCCGTTAAGCCCGGAGACGGCTCCGCACGCGAGCAGGCGGCTTCCTGTCAGAAGGTATTGGGTGGATGGGCCAACATTGCCAATGAATATGCCACCAAACGTTATCGCTCGAATCTTATCAACTGGGGTATGCTTCCTTTCATTATTGACAAAGGAGAGCTTCCTTTTGCAAACGGAGACTATATCTATGTACCCGGGATTGCCAGGGCCATAGCTGACGGAGCTACTGAGATTCCGGCGTTTAAAGTATCGGAGAGTGGTTTGAGCTCCGTTGACCTGAAACTCGGAGCCCTTACGGATGATGAGAGAGATATTATCCTTAAGGGATGCCTGATAAACTACTATAAAAGCACGAAATAATATAAAATAAGAAATTAAAAATCAATAATAAGGGATAAGGTTCATTGACAACTGCTGTTATTTAACCTAAAATGGCGTTTATGAAAAGTCACTCGTTAATGAAATATTTCATAACAATTATCCTTATTCTGGTGATTGGCGGTGTGACGCTCTTTATTTCGGTGGGAGATGAATTAGGAGACGTATGGAATACGCTTCTGTCGGTTAAGCCGGGATATTTGGCTGTCGCACTGCTTTTAATGGTGGGCTATTATGTTATAGACGGCTATATCATGCAGGTGGTATCAAGGGAGTATAATAGCCAATACAGCCTCAAACAAGGTTTTGTTAACAACATTGTGGGAATACTGTTCAGCGATCTGACACCGTCTGCCACGGGAGGTCAGTTCGCACAGGTATATGTATTCCGTAATCAGGGAATAGCCCCGGCGCGCGCCTCAGGCATTCTGGTAATGTGTCTTATTTCATATCAGATAGTCATAGTGGTGTATGCCGCCATTTGTATGTTATTGAATCCCGGTCTCATATTTTCGGATGCGGCCACATGGATTATTGCGGCGGTTGGATTTGCCGTAAACATTGGTGTTACAGCGGTACTTTTTGTAGGATCGCGCTCAAAGAAGCTTCAAAATTTTCTCATCAATAAGTGTATCCGCGGCCTTGCCGGAATTCATATCATCAAAAACTACAAGAAGACAGCAATGGGTGTAAGAGGCGTATTTACGGAGTTTAGAGAGGAATCTATCACGCTCTTTTCCAAGAAGAAGCTTTTTATTATTACACTTGTGTGCAATGCATTGAAGCTTACGCTTTTGTATTCGGTACCGTTTTTTGCTGTACTTGCCGTAGGCGGACAGGTTACGGTATCACAATTCCCGAATTTTTTGATACTGGCCAGTGCCATTACCATGTTCAATACCTTTATGCCGATTCCCGGAGCGTCGGGCGGCAGCGAGGGCAGTTATCTTCTGCTCTATGGTTTTTTGGGACGCTCCATCGCCTCATCATCAATGCTTGTATGGCGTGTCATCACGTTCTATTTCGGATTGATTTTGGGCTTTGTGGTATTGATAGTATCGAGGGATGCGCGGGGCTATCGCGGTCAGGCTCAGGATGATTCAGCCGATGATTCCGAAGAACTTGAAGAGACCGAAGAGACCAGACCGGCGTGGTCAGAGCATCTTCCCAGGGAAGACGCTGAAGAGAAGCCGATAGGGGCTGACCATACGCATTCCATCGATTAGGAGGAAATATATTGAATTCAAAAATACTGACTGTCACGGTACCGTGTTATAATTCGGCATCGTTTATGAGTGATTGTGTGGAGTCACTGTTGCCGGGCGGGGACGATTTGGAAATAATTTTAATAGATGACGGTTCGCCCAATGACAATACATGGGAGATTGCCCGACAGTACCAGGAAAGATATCCCAATATAGTAAGGGCAATCCATCAGGAAAACGGTGGTTACGGAGAAGCGGTAAACACCGGAATGAGAGAGGCTACAGGCACTTATTTCGGGATTATGGATGCTGATGATACTGCAAACGTAGAGCATCTGAAGAGTATAATTAAAAGAATGAAAGAAATTGAGGCCGCAGGTACGCTTGTTGACCTTGTTCTCTGTAATTATGTATATTGTAAAGAGGGCGAAGAAGACGTTTCCATGGATCTTAAGGGTCCTTTCGAAACAGACAAGATCCTTCACTGGAATGATATGAAGCGTTTTGGAAATACGCAGTATATCATGATCCATAATGTCTTTTACAGGATGAATGTGCTGGAGGAGTGTGATGTGCATCTTCCTTCGCATGTCTGTTATTCGGACAATATTCTGGTGCTTTATCCGCTGGCATATTGCGATACCATATATTATATGGATGTGGACTATTACCGCTATACGATAGGACGCCCGGATCAGTCGGTCAATGAGGCCGTTCAGATAAGGCAGCTCGACCAGCAGCTTTTTATCACCAGAAAGCTGATAGACCATTTTGCAAAGATAGATACAAAAAAGCTTCCCAGAAAACTCTACAAATATATGGCACGGGATCTTTCTCTGATACTTGCCACTACCTCTATATTCCTCTATATACGTAACCAGGAAGGCGACATAGAGACCAAGAAGAAAATATGGAGATACGTCAAGAAGACCTGTCGTGGCTCTTATTTTCTGATATTCAGGCAGTTACTTTCGCTTTGGGTGCACCTGCCCGGGAAACGTGGAAGACGAATCACAGTCCGGGGTTATAATTGGGCTAACAAAAAGCTGAACTTCAGATAGGAGTCTTAAGGTATTACTTACCGGAAAAAAGCTTGTTGACAATGGCAATATATGCCTCAAAATCCTCTATTTGGGCTTTGAGGTATTTTTTTCCTTCTTCTTCAAGGTGATAATAGACTCTGGTAAGTCGTTTTCCGACTTTTTTTTCATAAGAAGAAATGAACCCCTGCTCATCAAGTCTGTATAGTATAGGATACATGGAACCTTCAAGTATGGTGATTTCTTCGTTGCTTCTTTTTTTGATTTCCTGTGTGATTTGGTAACCGTACATATCATCTTCGGAAAGTAGTTTAAGAAGCAGTGGTTCAATTATGGCCTTTTTTATTGAAGCCTTTATGCGGCTTTGATTTTCTTTCATAAGTCACCTGATTCAAACAAAAAGCTATTGTCGGATTTGTATCCTTTTGTGATATTAGTGGTTTCTTCGGCGTGATAGGTAGTGGTAGTCATGTAGTAATGAACAAGTAGGGATATTATAATACATAACACGACCAAAACGGCAAGAGAAACAAGAACGATTCTTTTTTTATGAAGCATGTTTGCCTGTGGCTCTGATTCGCGAATGGATTCAGCAATGTCTTCCGGAGAACCAAAGATTTTGCATAGGGACTGAAAATCCATATCCGGTTTTTCTGCAATACATGCTTCAATGTCGTTTTCAATTTGTTTGAGCGTCTTTTTTGAAAGCCCTGATTTATGAGGCACACTTTTTCTCAAGCGCGATATATACAATTTTTTTATGTCATTCATAAAAAAGCTCCATTCTTAGTAAATATTTCCGTTTTCATCGCATGAAATACTTGTTGAATCAGAAAAACTGTTTTCCACTGTTTTGAAATAATATGTATAACGGGCAATGACTTTATCATATGTATTTGTATGGGAACATTCTCCAAAATGCCAGTCTTCATTAAGTATTCTTTTTTTTGTTGATGAGCCACAGCATACAGAGTTTGTTCCATTGTATTTAAATGTAGCTCTCAAAGTCAGGGAACATACAATATTTCCGGAACTGTCTTTGATATCTATGGTTTTCTTTACGTTCTTAAACTTATAAGAGGGATCATTTGATAGAAAAATATCGCTGTATTCACGGATCTCCTTGGGTGAAAAATACGGAATCTGAATGTCTTCCTCGGATATATGTGTATCAGTATTAATATTAACGCGGTGCAAAAAATATATATTATAAAGTGATATTCCCAGATATACGCAAAGGGCAGTAAGGAAAGCAATAGATAATACCATTAAGAATTTAAAAAGCCTGAGTGAGCGGTTTAATGTATCTTTTTCAGCGGTACTCAGATTTTCCATATATTGATTAATATGATCCTTTGGATGCCCAAACTCAGCACATAAATCATCGAAAGTTGCACTTTCGTGCTCTGCCAGATAGGATTCTATGTCATTTCTGATATGTCTGCACATTTTTTTCCCGGATGAAGGAATAAAAAATGAAGAACGTTTCAACATTCGCAGGTATTTTTTTTGTGAAGGTGTCATAGATTCTCTGGCTCCTTATGAAATTACGTATCAAAATATCCTACTATATAATAACATGATGTATATTTAATTCAAATACATAGAATAACAATATAGTGTTGACAAAACATGATAATGATGATAGCATCCGAGTATATAAAGAGTCAATGCTCAATGAGCATTACAATATGAAACCTGATGAAGGGAGATTAGCAATATGACCAGTATATTTATGATTGTATGGTTGATAATGGCAATAGGATTTATAGCCCTAGAAATATATTTGGTATATAGAGTGGCTAAGTTTTTCAAGGAATGGAGGAACAATTCATAAATTAGCCGTAAGCAAATAAAATGGTACTTGGTAAAAAGTCAGCCGCACCTTTTCTTTTATGGCAGCCTCCATTTGCTTCCAAAGCCTTTTGGTTGGATAATTCAGCACTTTTTTACACCCCCGTGTTTTTCACAGAGTTCTGTGCTATAATGACCTTGTTTCAATTCTGATGCATGCGGGGGTGTTTTATGAAAAGATTTTTTATCTTCAGTCAGCCCTCAGAATATGTATATGAGAACCTTCTTTCGGAAAACTTTCGGGTAAATAAGATAGTTGTCCTGTTCAATATACTGTTCTGCTTCATAGTTTTTTTCAAAAATATTTATCTGAGATTATCAGGTAATCTTGATAATGTTGCGCTGTTTTGGGCGTTGATATTTGTTTGCATTGCAGATATCACATACAGCATTATATGTATGACTGTTTTTCGTAAGGTGTTCTCTAAACCCCTTTCAAATATTTCGAGTTTTATAAATCCTGCATTAATGATTTTTAATACCGGACTGCTCTTGTTTGCAGTATTTGTAGAGATCCTTTTTCGTTATGGCAATATCAATTCCATGATGGTTCTGATAACAATGCTCTGGGTATTTTGTCTGGCAGCCATTCCTCATATTGTTCTCATACTGCAGCTTAGCATATTTTTCATGGGGTACTCTCTCCTTACAACGTTACTGTTTCCCTTCAGTTCCATCAATTACATAGGGAATTTTGCCCTGTATATCACATTTCTTGCAATGGGACTCACCAGATACAGGATGCTTCGCGAAAAGATTGAGATGGAGGAATCAGAAAAGGCACTTGCCCTTCTCAACGAAAATATCAAATGGAAGGAATCAGGAAAATATAATCAGGAACTGCATTATTTTGAGGCCGTCGAAGACAAACAGCTTATAGCCAAGGGTCATTTTGATCTTACCGGCAACAGGGTGATACTATACCAATCATATCAAATAACTCACAGGGATTACTCCAAATTCTCTACTTTTGATGAAAACTTCGGTGATTATAAATCTGTGGCTACAAGAGAATCCGATTATCCCATGCTGGATAAAATGTCCAACAGACAAGTTCTTATAAATGATTTTGAAAAGGGGAGAAACTCTTATTCGATTACATTTCCGGCCAAGGTGGAGCCCAAAACGGTGACATGGGTTAGACTAGACTATCATTTATATCGAGTTCCCGATAACGGACATATTGAACTGTTTGCGTATCTGATAGATTCAGGACGAGAATATCTTGAACAGCTTATGCTCAGCAGATTATCCAATTTTGGAATTACTGCGCTTGGATATATAGACGCCACCTACGGGAAAAGTTCGCTTTATTTCTATCAGGCTCAGGGCGGTAATATTCACATGAATATGGATTATGCTGAACGCATTAAGATTCTGGAAGTGTCCGGAATAGATACTTCTCAGGCAGATGATTACATTAAGCAGACAGAGCTTTCCACAATAGTAGAAAACCTGAAAAATAACAATGGATCCTATAATATTCGAGTTGGGAGCACATCAGAGACTATCATGCAGATTGAATTTTGCTGGCTTGATGAGGCAAGCAACATGATCCTCTATATGATGTCCAATATCACCGCACAGGTGGAACTTGAGACCAGACACGAACTGGATTTGCGTCGTACCAATGCCATGCGCCGCGCTATTTCAGATTCTTTTGTATCTTTATATCATGTTGATATTGTAAAAAATACCATAGAAAAGGTAAACCTTGATCCCGATTCGGACAGCCTGACATCTGAGCCCAGAGATATTTTTAAGACAATCGGTGAGCTGGAAAAGGCACATCTTGATCCGGAAACCATTAGGGAAAATAAAGAATTCTGGTATGTTCCCTCCTTTGAAAACCGCCTTAAAGGGAGAGATTTTCTTACTCATGACGTAAAGACGAAAACAAGAGGATGGGTACAGCTCAACATCCTTCCCTATAAATATGATAAAAAGGGACATCTTACAGAGATTCTTTGGCTTATTAGAACAATAGACGATGAAAAGAAGCATGAGCTGGAGCAGCAGGAAGCCCTTCGCTTGGCCAATAAAGCCGCCCTTGCAGCCAACCGCGCCAAGAGCACATTCCTTTCAAATATGAGTCATGATATTCGCACCCCCATGAACGCTGTAATAGGTTTTGCAGAGATTGCTCTGGCACATCTCAATGATAGGGAACGGGTTACGGATAGTTTACATAAGATTCTTGTGTCGGGAAATCATTTACAACAGCTCATCAACGATATTCTGGATATGAGTCATATAGAGAGCGGGAAACTCAGCGTCAGAGAAGAATATTGCGACCTGTTCCAGGTTACGGAAAGAATAACGTCAATAATCTATCCTCAGGCTTCGGCCAAACATTTAGACTTTACAATAAACACCGAAGAAGTTGAGCATAATTATATCTACGCCGACACCTTAAAGCTCAATCAAATTCTTATAAATCTTTTGAACAATGCTGTTAAGTTTACGGAAGAAGGTGGCTTTGTATCTCTGAAAATAGAAGAATATTTATCATCTGAGCCTGATCATGCCGGATATAGATTTATAGTTGAAGACAATGGTATCGGTATGAGTGAAGACTTTCTGTCTCGTGTATTCCAGCCATTTGAGCGCGAATCCACAGCCACGGTGAGCGGAATAGAGGGCTCGGGTCTGGGTCTTTCAATCACCAACAATCTGGTGGAGCTCATGAATGGAACTCTTTTTGTAGAGAGCTCGGAAGGCAAGGGTTCTAAATTTACGGCCACTATTCAGTTTCGACTCGCCGATGAGGATGAGATTAAAGATTATAAAGATAAGAATGAAGAAGATGATGACATTGACCGGGAGATATTTACGGGCAAACGTGTACTTATCGTAGAAGATAACGAGCTCAATCGTGAAATCGCTGAACTTATACTCAAAGAATCGGGATTCTTAACGGAGTGTGCCTGTGATGGTACACAAGCTATAGAAATGCTTGACCACTCATCTATGGGCTACTATGATCTGGTGCTTATGGATATCCAGATGCCGGTTATGGATGGTTACGAAGCTACCGGAAATCTGAGAGCCTCCGAGCGCGAAGACATTTCTTCCATTCCCATAATTGCAATGACGGCAAACGCGTTTGATGAAGACAAAAATCGTGCTACCGCCAGTGGCATGAATGATCATATATCGAAGCCCATTGACAGAAAGGTGCTGCTTAAAACTCTCAAAAAATACTTCTAAGAATCAATTTTATGAAGCTCTGACCACTGCTTTAAGGAATGCTTTTGCCATTCCATAAAGAGCTTTGGTCTGAGTCCGGTATTTGGTATCCTGAGAGTCATATGACGCATTGCGCTGTAATATCGCATGTGTACGATCCCTCATCTCGAATGATGAGAGAGAGAATGATGTTTCTGTCACAAAACTTAAGGATGTCTCCTTTTGAGATAATGTTGCAGATTGGCTAAGCGCAGATAAAAATTCGTTTTCTCCTTTTGAAAGATATTCTGTCGTTTCCTCCGAAGATGATATTATCAGACCTTCTATCCGGTCTCCCATATCTGCAAGCTCAGCTGCTATTTTTCCCAGACTGTCATTTTCAAGAACTATATTGACGCGACCCTTGGAGTCATCACCTCTTACTATTTGGAGGTGTACGGTTCCGGCCTCTCCCTCTACCATAACCGGGATGGCATATTGCTCATTTTTTGCAAATGATGCCGTAAGCATTAGCTCTGTGCGCATCATCTTAAGGTCTCTTAAATCCATGGAGGTAAGATCGGAATCATCCGGAAGATAATTTTCCGATGCCTTTTCTGCTGTCTCGGCCAGCACTCTTTGGGCTTCTGCCATCTCTTCGGGGGCTTTTACCGATTCTCCTAATTTTTCAAGTATTGCCTGTTTGATGGCATCAAAGTCCACATTTCCATCTTCTGATATGGCATTGGTAAACTCGTTGAACAGGCGGTTTCTTGAGGTGAGCATATTTCGGGCGGCCATCAGGGAGTAATAGCTAACCGGTTCTTCATTGGCAGAAAGCATCTCTATTACGGATTCCTCAGTATATACGGTTTCTGTAAGACGTTGAGACATCTCTTGTGCATATGCCCTGTCAAGAGAGGAATCTTCGGGCATTTCTTTCATGGTCTCTACCACTTGTTCCATGGTCATATCACCGGGCTGTTGAGAAAGGAGATGCTCAATATTATCCGGGGTAGCAATGCTTCTGGCTTCTCCTGCGTTATTTCTGACAATGGATGCCTGCATATCAATATAGCTTTGCAGATCGGTGGCATTGGAAAAGCTTGCATCAAGTTGATCGGAAATGGATGTACCTTTGGTGTTAATATGATCAAGTGCACCGAAAGCATCATCAATCTTGAAATCCATATTGCCGTGCTTACGGTTTCTTATCTCTGTCAGGAGATTTCTCATGGTAAGGTCTGCACCCTGTTCCACAAGAGCTCCTACAACGGCACTGTCCGAGTGCTCTATCTGGGAAAAAAGCCTGTAGACACCTATGTAAGAAGCGCGTTCATCTGCGGTAATGTCTCTTTTTTGTTCAAGTTTCCATAGATATTCGGCCATACCGTCTTCGGTTTCTGTGCCTTTTTCTTCCTTTATTTTTTCTATGGCTTTGTTTAAGTCTTCGATGTTTGTATCAAGCGGATTAAGGCCATCTCTGATAAGGCCTAAGACTACGTCCGGAGTCATATTTCGCATGAGACTCTGAACCTGACTGTCGGCATATTTTATGGTTTCTATATTGCTGACGGTTATTTCCGTTGAGTTATATGCAAGTATGCGCACAGCTCTTTCATTGGCTTTAGAGGTATCCATATCAAGATCGGATAAGATATCATCAACGTTCTGGAAGGCTTTTTTGATGGAGTCTCCCATATCGGAACGCGGAGCTGTCCAAAGCGTCTCATAGCGACGCATGGCCTCTTTCGCCTGATCGGACATAGATCTTCCTTGACCCGGATTTTCATTTGTATCGGTTCCGTTACCTGCTGAGGTTGACATAACCTCGACATGTTCTTCTTCAAAACCCTCTATTATTGTCTCGGAATCTACCCTCAATGTAGTGATAGTGGTTTCGGAGAACGAGCGCATACCCAAAGCGTATGCAGAGGCAGTATATAAAGATGATAAGGCCGCTGTGGTTTCTTTGTATAAAGAAACATTATCGACTGTTGCGTCAAGGCCGGCATCTTCAAGTATATCGGCATAGAAGGCCTGCTCTGCCTCACGTAGTTTGTCTGCCAGATCAAATAGAGGCTCAGTCTCAAGATTTACGCCCTGCTTAAGCAGGCTGTAGTTGGCCTGGATCGTCATTTCTATACGAATCTCAGTTAAGATACGTGTTTCACGTACCTGGGAATAAGAGTTTTGAGAATCAGCACCAGTCATGATTTCCTGAAGTGATTTGATATTAAGAGGCCTTTTGCTTTCTTCAACTGCCGAGATATCTGCATCTGTAGCATTTTGGATTACGTTATATGCGTTGATGGCGCGCTCTCTCATTGAAGGTTTTCCGGAAATGTCGGCATCCTGGGGACGAAGTCCGTCTAAAATAGCATTGGAAATGGCCTTGGCAGTGCTTTCCGTATCCGGCGGAAGCTTAAGACCCTTAAGAGAAGACATCGATTCAAGGCTTTTAGCCGTAAGTGGGATATCATTTGAAATAAGCCATTTGGCCATGCTCATGGCCTCAGGATTATTTTTCTCTGAGGATGAATCTATTACAGACTGTATCTGTCCTTCAAGCTGCGTGAAATCAATATCTTTTGGGGCAGGAAGAGCTACTGTAGAAGATGCGTTCTGCGCCTTATAGATATTGGCTATGGTGGGATCCATGTCATTTACCAGCATATAACGCTGCGCACCCTCATCCAGTGCCTCAAGGCTTTTGGACATCTTCAGGGCATCTGTTCCCTCAGCCATATTTTCATCTGTAATCGGGAGGTTTGACTCCTTTAAAGCACTCTGAAGAGCAGCCACCTCATAGCTGCTTTTTCCGGATTCTTTCATAACTTCCGCAGACGGTGCCTCTCCACCCATATCGGAGATATCTACGCCGGCTTCCATAAGTGCCATCTTTATTTTGTCGGTTACGGTAACAATTGTATCTATAGGTTCATCACCCGTGAAACCTTCTTTTAGCATCTCCTGATAATCCTCGGGAGTCATGATATTTGATAAGACCTCGAGTTTTTTGGATATGAGTTCTGCGTCCACAGAAGAGGCGCCGTTCATAATCTCGTCTGCTGTTCCCGAGCCGGCAAAAATGTTCTTGGCCATGCCCGTGTTTGAGACATTGCCAAGATTATCATTTGAAAGAAAGCCGGCGGCCATAATTCCTCCGGACTTTCCGGTATTTGATTCACTATCCTCAAGCTCTGCCAAAGCAGTGCCCGAAGCTTTAAGTATTCCGTTTTCGTTGTTTAAGGTAAGCTGTTGATCAATCCTCATTGAAGTTTCTCCTTATCTGACAATCTTCACTGATTACATCGACAGCTAAAGCGCAAAACTTAAGAGGTACAGTACAAAGAAAAGACGGTCGGATAACCGACCGTCAATCATATTATCTAAAATCTTTTTCGCGAAGGACAATGTTTCCGTCTTCGTCAAGCTTTTTTCTGAATCGCATCAGCCCGCCTTTTTCTGCTTTATCCATAGCATCATCAAGAATCTCGCAGACCTCCAAAAGTGATGTGCCCTTCGTGCCTGTGCGTATATCTCCCAAGCTGTTGTAGAGTGCCAGAATACCCATTTCATCTATGGCAAAGCCGTTACTGTCCGCGTAGGTTTTTGCGAAGGTAACGAGTTCGTCATTTGTGAATATGGGAATACGGATCTTTTCAGTAAACTTTGCGGCGAACGAAGCATTGCCTGTCATGGATTCCCTGATTCCCTTTTCGGTATCTTCCAATATAAGGAGTATACCGTTTTTGTCTTCATCTAAGGCATCGGCTATCTCTGTCTTTTTTTCGTTGGTGATAAGACCGGCATTTTCAACTATGATAAAGCCGCCGTTTATCTTGTCGAAGAGAGACCTTACATCTTTTTTGTTGAGAGATTCGGCATCTATTTTCCCTGTATTGGAGGACTTATGCGGATAGAGAGATCTTACGGTCTTTATAAGGTTTGTGGCAAGCTTTGTCTTTCCGCAACCGGGTTCTCCCACAATAAGTATATTACCTCTGGCAGAGGTGCCTTTTGTTCGCCTGTCTCTTACACCCTGCATCACTGCGCAAATCTGTTTTTCCATACCGGCTACGGGCACAAAGTATGAGAATATATCAATCTGCTCATCGGTAAGGTGTGTAATGGGCGGAAGATAGGGCATTTCTTCTACAGGCTCTTCTTCTTGTTCTACGGTCTTTTCGAGCTGAGCCTCAAGTGCAGCCTGTATATCGGGCTCTTTCCTGGTATCAGTCTCCACCACGGGAATCTTTCGGGTGGCCGCTTTCATGATATCCTGATCCTGCTTTTCTTCCGGTGTTTCCATCTCAAGCGGAGTTGTTTCAACATCTCCATCATCAGGTGATTCGTTTTCTGCAGCCTCATCCTCATCATCATCGTCATCAAGAGCCTGCTCTAAAAGAGCACTTTCAACAAGTTTGGATGCGAACTTGTCAACCTGCGGCTGAAGGTCTTTTTTGGAATCGTCTGTATTAAGAGTAATGCCTACTTTTGCAAAGGCTTCACTGGCTGATATGGAGTTTGGATCCGGAGTCTCATCTTTGATCTCTTTTTCCACATCCTCTACCATTCTGTCTACGGCAAAGTCGAGTTCTTCCTGAGATTCTATGAGTTTTCTGCGCTCCTCCTTTGAGGGAGCTTCTTTGACTCCTGCCTTTTTGAGCTCTATGCCTACCTCGGCTATCTTGTCCATTATATCTTCTGACTCGGCGATGGCTCTGGCTCTGGCAGATTCAAGCTTACGCATGCGGGCATCTTCCATGGCGGTCTCTGCTGCATTGGAGACTCTTTCCCACTCGGCCAATATATCACCAATAGTGAGCTGACCTGTGATCTGATGCTCCACTATCTGGGAATCCGTATGGAAACTCATCTGGCCGCTCTCTTCCTCTTCAAGCATTTCCTGGAAATTGATGTTTAATGAAGCGTCTATCTCTTCATCTGACTCTAATTCCATATCTGCATAGAGAATTTTTTCTTCTTCGGGAGTAGGCTCCACTATGGGAATACGGCTCTCTTCAACTATCCTTCGGATGTTGTCCATAGAGCTGTCAACAGTTTCTTTTTCGGTGGCCTCTTTGATTTGTTGGAGGTTTTTGGCTATCTCCGCCTGAAGATCAATGGTGTTGAACATGGCGGTATTTTCGGTAATGGTGGGAATCTTTACATTTTGATGGAGAATCTCCGCATTGCCGCTCTCGTCTCCGGGATGCACCATCATGATTCCTTCTTTTCCGAGTTTGATCTCCTCGTATTTGGCAGCCTGTTCATCGGAAAGAGGAGTAAAGAGCATCTTGAGCTCCATGGCTCTTTCTACAAACGGGCCGTCACCAAAATACAGTATGATCTCATCGCAGAGCGCTATGCATTTTTCTGCCTGATTGTTTTTGTAATAAAGATAGGCAAGCTGATAGCCCCATTCATCCGTAAAATCCTTTTCTTTGAGGATCTCAAGCAGATTTATGAGTATATCTATATCCACTATCTGGGCTTTTTTGAGCTTGTATTCGAGGATATAACGTCTTGGATCGTCCGGAGAGATATTGAGGTATTCCTCGAAAAATTCCCCGGCCTCCTGGAGATTTCCCTGACGAATGGCAAATTCCGTGAGCCAATAGACGCTGTCTCTTCCCACGGGGGCTCTGTCGTATGAAGAAAGAAGGAGCTCCTTGGCCTCTTCGTAGCGACCGGCTTTGCCCATGATGATACCGACGTGCATCAAGCCGGAAGCACTTCTTACCCGCTTCCAGTTTATTTCTGCAATGATATCGGCTGCCTGATTATATTTACCCTCTTTCTCGAGGTGCTTAATTTGCTGTATCTTTTCTCTGTATTGAGCTTTATCCAATGTACTATGCCTTCTGTAAGATAGATTTAACCCTTGCCATTATATCAAATTTTGCATAGTCTGAAAAGAATGGGTTGAGCAAGAAAAACCCCTCCTGCGTCATGTGACGTAAGGAGGGGTGATTAAGGTTCTGTCAACGAATGGCGTTGGTTTACGTAACACTGTTAAACAGAGAGCTGTAATCAAGGGTGGATGAATATTTACCGCTGCTTGTGTAAGCGGAGCCGCTCGATATATTCGAGAGGGAACTGGAGGAAGCTGAGTATGCAGCGGCTGCTTTTGTGACCAGCTGGCTCCCGTATGAGTAGTTGTCGGTTCTGTCAAAGATGTCTTTAAGTGTGGTAAGGTCTGCGCTCTTAAGCTTTTCTTCGTCTATGGAAATTTTGTTGTCGGAATCCACATTAATGCCAACTGAACTGAGCAGACCTGAATTTGAATCCGTCAGTTGTGTCATCCAAAGCACCTGACGAAGGGTGGATGTATCATCGATATCATCCGAGGACTCTATGAGTTCGTTGTAATCTTCCGCCCACGATTTAAGAGACTCAACGAGACTGTCTCTTTTATCCTCCGAAAAATCACTCTTCATAAGAGAAGCGGTGGAAGATGCGAGATCTTCTGCGGAAGATTTGGTAAGTGTAAGAGATGTCTTCTGGTCTTTGCTGCTTTCGGAAGCCTGTTCGGAATAATATGCAGACATGAGCTTTCCGTATGCACCGTTTTTAATCATGGCATAGTCAATGAGACTTGAACCACTTGTGGAAGAAGATGATGAAGTCCCTAATATGGAACTTGCAAATGATGAGGTCGAGCTGTAACTGCCGACCAATCCTGAAATAGTAGACATTGCAATCACTCCTTTGATCTTAAACTAACATCCATGTACGTTGAAGACAGATACCTTCAACTC
>CAJOOT010000064.1 GCA_905236215.1 uncultured Eubacterium sp. | reverse complement strand
GGAGCCGATTGAAGCGGATTCCACCGGTATACGGTTCAGACCGTCAAACTCAAACAGGCTGGTGATACGTACCTTGCGACTGCTCTCGGGGTCGTGGAAGTTGACTACCACTGCATCCTGATTAACCCGGATAGAACCATTGTCGATGCGTCCGATACCGATACGACCTACATATTCATTGTAATCAATGGTAGAAATGAGAACCTGTGCGTTTTTGTCAGGATCTCCCTTGGGTGCGGGAATATAGTCTATGATGGTCTCGAAGAGATCAATCATGTCTTCCTTCCAGTCCTTGGGATCAATCTTTGCCCAGCCCCCCTTGGCTGAGGCATAGATGAAGGGGCAGTCGAGCTGTTCGTCGGATGCCTCCAGATCCATAAGGAGCTCCAGGGTTTCATCCACTACTTCCTTGGGACGGGCTTCCGGACGGTCAACCTTGTTGATACAGCAGATAACCGGAAGATCAAGATCAAGGGCGTGCTGTAAAACAAACTTGGTTTGAGGCATTGGTCCTTCGAAAGCGTCGACTACAAGTACAACACCGTCAACCATTTTGAGCACTCGTTCAACCTCGCCTCCAAAATCGGCATGGCCGGGAGTATCCACGATGTTGATCTTGATGCCCTTGTATGTAATGGCTGTATTTTTTGAGAGAATGGTAATGCCGCGCTCACGCTCGATGTCGTTTGAATCCATGACACGTTCCGCAACTTCCTGGTTCTCGCGGAAGGCACCCGACTGCTTTAAAAGTTCGTCGACGAGTGTTGTTTTGCCGTGGTCTACGTGTGCAATTATGGCAATGTTTCTGATGTCTTCTCTTGCGGTTAACATAATATTTTCCTCCTGCGGCACGACTTTGATGATTAACGGTGAAGTGCCACTATATATTTAAGTAGTGATTTTCGACTGCAACTTTTACATTCTACCACGTTGGAAAAGTATTACAAGTAAAAATGCTTATATTAAAATTAAAATTTTATAAATCATTGATAATGAGCGGGACTTGAAATGTAAATGTGGTTCTTTGTGATATTTATGTCATTCGTTGATTATGTCATAACATTTGTGTTATCATAGTTCCGTGCCGCTGGGCACTTCATTTTTTGAACAGAGACGAAGGAGGAAAAAGATGTCTATTTTCAAAGGATCCGGTGTAGCTATCATCACGCCGTTCGACGAGAACGACAATGTAAACTTTGATAAGCTTCAGGAGCTCATTGACTTTCATTGTGAAAACGGTACGGATGCCATTGTCATCGTGGGTACCACGGGTGAAGGCTCTACTCTTACTATGGAAGAGCATTCAGAGTGCATACGTCAGGCGGTGTCTATGGCCAAAAAACGCGTGCCTGTTATCGCAGGTACGGGCTCAAACAATACCGTTGAAGCATTGAAGCTTTCAAAGGAAGCCGATTCTTTTGGAGCCGACGCAGTTCTTGTGGTTACGCCATATTATAATAAGGCCACACAGAAGGGCTTGAAGAGCCACTATACTGATGTCGCAAAGGCTATCAATATACCTCTCATTATTTATAACGTACCCAGCCGTACGGGGTGCAAGGTCAACGCTGATACTGCGGCGGAGCTTATAAAGGAAGTCGATAATATAGTCGGAATGAAGGATGCTACCGGTGATATCACCTATGCGGCAGACCTCATGCATTACACGAACGGAGACTGTGAATTGTATTCCGGCAATGATGATATGGTGGTTCCGATGCTTTCCATAGGTGGAATCGGAGTAATATCCGTGCTTGCAAATGTCGCTCCGAAGGAGACTCATGATATGGTTGCATCGTATCTTGAGGGTGATGTGAAGAAGGCTTGCGACATTCAGATCAAGGCTATGCCCCTTATACATGCGCTTTTCTCCGAGGTTAATCCCATCCCGGTTAAGTATGCGGTCAATGCCATGGGCTTTGATGTAGGAAATTTGCGTTCACCCCTTTCGGAGATTGAACCTGAACATGCCCGAGTTCTTATTGAGGAAATGAAAAAATTTGGCATTAAGGTTAATGTCTGACAGAAGGATGAGTTTACATAATTCGGAGGGATAAATACATGGTTAAGGCGCTGATGCATGGCGCTTCCGGACATATGGGGGCAGTAGTAACCGATATATGTTCTGAAGATGCAGATATAGAAATAGTTGCGGGAGTTGGACTTGAAGACGCTCCCGGCAGAGGATATACCATTTACAGGAATATCGATGACGTTAAAGAGGATTTTGATGTTATTATTGATTTTTCGAGTGCCGCAGCCATAGATTCTCTGCTTACTTATGTCGAAAAAAATTCCAAAGCTGTAGTTCTTTGTACAACGGGATTGAGCGACGAACAGGTTGCGCGCGTATCTGAGGTTTCCAAAAAGGCGGCAGTATTACGCTCTGCAAATATGTCGCTTGGTGTCAATACGTTGTTTAAGATATTAAAACAGGCGGCCGAGGTATTTGTTCCGGCGGGCTATGATGTGGAGATTGTGGAGAAACATCACAATCAAAAGCTCGATGCACCCTCCGGAACTGCGCTTGCATTGGCGGATGCCGTAAATGACGCATGCGGAGATTCTTTTGAGTACGTATATGACAGGAGTAACGTGCGTCGCAAGCGAGATAAAAAGGAGCTGGGTATCTCGGCAGTAAGGGCAGGTACCATTGTGGGAGAACATGAAGTTATCTTTGCCGGTACGGACGAGGTCATCACATTTTCGCATAGTGCATACTCCAAGGCCGTATTTGCCAAAGGGGCAGTTTCTGCCGCAAAGTTTCTTAAGGGAAAACCAAACGGACTTTATGACATGGGTGACGTAATAGGTTAAAGAGGGGAGAAAAAAATGAGTGAAAGCGAAACCAGGTATGATTTACAGTATCTGAAGAGTGTTTCCAGGCTGTATCCCAATATTTCGGCTACAGCCACTGAAATTATCAATCTTAGATCAATTCTTTCTCTTCCAAAGGGGACTGAGCACTTTCTTTCGGATATACATGGGGAATACCAGCAGTTTGAACATGTCTTAAGAAATGGCTCCGGTGCTGTAAGAAGAAAGATTGATGATGAATTCGGTGATATTCTTTCACCGTCGGAAAAGCGTGATCTGGCTTCTCTTATCTATTATCCCGAAGAAAAACTGGCTTTGGTAAAAAAAGCCGGCGTAAATATGGATGAATGGTATGCGGTTATGATAAACCGCCTTATTCGTGTGTGCAAAAATTCCGCATCCAAATATACACGTTCCAAGGTAAGGAAAGCTTTGCCGAAGGATTTTGCGTACGTGATAGAGGAGCTTATTACTGGAAGACGCGATCTGGCAAATCAGGAAGATTATTATAACGAGATTATCAGAACGGTTATCAACATAGGAAAGGCGCCGGAGCTTATCAGCGCTCTTTGCAATGTTATCTGCCGTTTTGTTATTGACCATCTTCATATTGTCGGAGATATATTTGACAGAGGCCCGGGGCCGCATATTTGTATGGATATCCTGCAAAAGTATCATTCGGTGGATATCGAGTGGGGTAATCATGATGTTTTGTGGATGGGAGCTGCAGCCGGTCAGGAGGCGTGCATGGCTACCGTCCTTCGTATCAGTGCCAAGTACGGAAACCTTGACATCCTTGAAGAAGGTTATGGTATCAATATGATACCTCTGGTACAGTTTGCGCTGAACACATATGCTGATGACCCGTGCGATTGTTTTAAGCTCACTTATACCGAGGGTGATTACGATATTAAGAATGCTTACTATGACAGAAAGATGCACAAAGCTATTGCTGTCATCCAGTTTAAGCTTGAGGGACAGCTCATCAAGCGTCATCCCGAGTTTCATATGGAGGATCGTCTTCTTTTGGATAAGATGGATTTTGAAAAGAAGACTGTGGTAGTAGAAGGTGTGGAGTATCCTTTGCTTGATACTAATTTCCCCACCATAGATCCAAAGGATCCCTATAAGTTGTCGGATGAAGAAGCGGATCTGGTTGAACATCTAAAGAATGGATTTAGGAATTGTGAAAAACTTCAGGAGCATACCAGGTTCCTGCTCAGAAAGGGTTCATTATATAAGGTATTCAACAACAACCTTCTGTTTCATGGTTGCATTCCCTTAAATGAAGACGGCACGCTTAAAGAGGTCACGGTTTACGGAAAGACCTGCAAAGGCCGTGAGCTGTACGATAGAATTGAGCAG
This sequence comes from uncultured Eubacterium sp., assembly GCA_905236215.1. GTDB lineage: Bacteria > Bacillota > Clostridia > Lachnospirales > Lachnospiraceae > RUG14243. The sequence goes on along the minus strand of CAJOOT010000064.1, from coordinate 4,093 downwards.
TACTTGAGACGTGGTTATTATGCCATTGATCCGGAGGAGAGAGAAAAAGGCAGGGCACTTTTTTGGTGGAGTTGGATAAACGGAGATTCGCCGCTCTTTGGAAAAGGCAAGATGACCACCTTTGAGAGATATTTTATAGCAGATAAGAAAACTCACAAAGAGCCCAAAAATCCCTATTATACATGGTACGAAAAGGACGAAACCGTGGATATGATCCTTAAAGAATTTGGAATAGAAGGGCCGGATTCAAAAATCATAAACGGTCATATTCCTGTTGAATCAAAGAAGGGCGAGACACCGTTGAAGTGTAACGGAAGAGTGTTGGTCATTGATGGTGGATTTTCCAAGGCATATCAGCCTAAAACGGGAATTGCCGGATATACTCTGATATACAACTCATATGGTTTCCTTTTGGCGGCACATGAGCCGTTCGTTTCTGTCAGAAAGGCGGTTGAAGAGGGATTGGATATTCATTCCGATACCGTTCTTGTGGAGCAGGTTACAAAGCGTCAGCATGTGGCGGATACGGATGTCGGTCGTGATATTCAGGAACAGATAGATGAGCTGATGGCATTGCTTGAGGCATACAGAAAGGGACGCATAGTAGAGAAGGCGTGACGGCATGAGCTATAGTCTGCTTAAAACAGCTTAAAACACGCTTAAAACACTTATATTTCACGTTGACACGTGTTTGGGGTTTGGATATAATTTATGGAAACCCTAAAAACGCATTTATGCAGAAAGTGAGGCTCTTATGGCTACTATAATCGGTGATGGTATCACATTTGACGACGTTTTGCTAGTGCCGGGGTATTCTGAAGTTACCCCGAATATGGTAGATCTTTCTACGAATCTTACCCAAAAGATCAGACTTAATATTCCTATGCTCTCAGCCGGTATGGACACGGTTACTGAGCATCGTATGGCTATTGCGATGGCTCGCCAGGGCGGAATAGGCATTATTCACAAGAATATGTCTATCGAAGAACAGGCAGAGGAAATAGACAAGGTTAAACGCTCGGAACACGGCGTTATCACCGATCCTTTTTATCTTTCCGCAGAGCATACCTTAAAGGACGCTGATGAACTTATGGGTAAGTACCGCATTTCCGGTGTACCGATCACGGATGGAAAGAAGCTTATAGGTATCATTACAAACCGTGATCTTAAGTTCGAAGATGATTATTCCAAAAAAATCAAGGAGTGTATGACTCCGGGAGATAAGCTTATCACTGCCAGACAGGGAATAACTCTTGATGAGGCCAAGGTCATCCTTGCAAAGAATCGCATAGAAAAGCTTCCGCTGGTAGATGAGAATTATAATCTTACAGGTCTTATCACCATTAAAGATATTGAAAAGCAATTGAAGTATCCCAACTCTGCAAAGGATAATCAGGGCAGGCTTTTGTGTGGAGCCGGAGTGGGCTTTACTGCAAATATGATGGAAAGGGTACAGGCGCTTGTCAACGCAAAGGTAGACGTGATTGTTCTTGATTCCGCACACGGACATTCCAAGAACGTTATGAATGCCGTTCGAGAGATAAAAAGTGCATACCCCGAGCTTCAGGTTATCGCCGGAAACGTTGCTACCGGAGAGGGATGTAAGGCTCTTATAGATGCCGGAGTGGATTGCGTTAAGGTTGGCATTGGACCCGGATCCATATGTACCACTCGTGTGGTTGCCGGTATCGGTGTACCGCAGATCAGTGCTATTATGGATTGCTATGAAGCTGCAAAGAAGACAGGTACACCTATCATTGCAGATGGTGGTATCAAATATTCCGGAGATATGACAAAGGCACTGGCAGCAGGTGCGGATACTTGTATGATGGGATCCATGTTTGCCGGTTGTGATGAGAGTCCGGGGTCATTTGAACTCTTCCAGGGACGTAAATACAAGGTTTACAGAGGAATGGGATCTCTTGATGCCATGGAGAACGGATCAAAGGACAGATATTTCCAGGAAGGAGCAAAGAAACTTGTCCCTGAAGGAGTGGTAGGCCGTGTGGCATATAAGGGATTGGTAGAGGATACGGTGTTCCAGCTTGTGGGCGGTATCCGTTCCGGTATGGGATATTGCGGCTGCGCAGACATTGAGTCTTTGAAGAACAATTCCAAATTTGTTAAGATTTCCGCTGCTTCACTTAAGGAGAGTCATCCGCATGATATACATATCACAAAAGAGGCTCCCAACTATAGCGTGGATCAGTAATTATAATTCTGAGATATGAAAAGACCCGACTGATATTTGAGGTGATTTCTCAAAGTCAGTCGGGTCTTTTTTATATCACATAGAACCACGAATCGTCATTATCATCATCGAAATGTTTACTCTCCACCATGCCGCTTTCTTCGTTGAAATTGACAAGCTCCTGATTTTTGATGGAGAGCTTGGCATCTTTTGCAACGGAATGGGTGATAAAGCAGTTGCCGCCGATTACGGCATTTTCTCCTATTACGGTATCTCCGCCCAAAATGGACGCACCGGAGTATACAGTCACGTTGTCTTCCAAAGTGGGGTGGCGCTTTACGTTGTTTAAGCTTCTGCCGCCTTTGGTGGAAAGAGCACCCAAAGTAACACCCTGGTATATCTTCACATGGTCACCGATCATTGTGGTTTCGCCTATGACGATGCCTGTACCGTGGTCGATGAAGAAGTATTTTCCGATAGTGGCACCGGGGTTTATGTCAATACCCGTCAGGCTATGGGCGTGTTCCGTCATGATTCTGGGAATAAGGGGGATGTCCAGTTCGTAGAGAACGTGGGCAATGCGGTAAACAAATATTGCATAAAGGCCGGGATAAGAGAAAATAATCTCATCCTTGGTGTGCGCGGCAGGATCTCCGTCGAAAAATGCCTGAAGATCTGTTTCTATGTAGTCTCGTACTGTGGGCATCTGCTCCAGAAACTCAAAGGTAAGGTTTTCTGCCTTTTTTTGAATTTTTTCCTGAGTATCCTCGGAGTTTTTGTCATCGTAGCTTAAGGCAATCTCTACCTGTTTCATAAGATGAAAAATAACATCTTCAAGCTGCATGGAAATGTCGTTTTTTAGAGTATATACCCGGAAGGAGCGATTTTTAAGATATCCGGGAAAAACCATTTTTTGAAGCTTATCCAGGATATCTATGATGGTTTTTTTGTCCGGACGGTCAAATGGTTTTAGAATATCTATATCCTTTCCTCCGGAATAGTCCTCCATGTATTTTTTTATGAGTTTATTGATTCTTTTAAGTAAATTTTCATCCATGTTATGTAAACTCCTTGCAGAGAAATACTATAATCGTTTGTGTATCTGCCCTTATGTTTTAAAAAGATACAAAGGGATTATAGCTTTTATCAGGATTAAATGCAATCCCGGCTGAACCCGGACGGTTTCTGACGGGGAAAATATGAAGAGGATTTGTTGACATAAATACTGAACTTAGCGTAAAATCAAATATATATGCTTGACAATAATTTAGGGGGATTTAAATGGCTCGTTTACGGCCTTGCATTGATATCCATAACGGACAGGTAAAACAAATAATCGGCTCGTCATTAAAGGACGAGGATGAAAGCGCATCGGAGAATTTTGTTTCAGACAGAGGTGCACAGTGGTATGCGTCGCTTTTCAAAAAAGACGGGCTTTCCGGTGGTCATGTTATAATTCTGAACCCGCCCGGAGGAAAGGGGTTTGATGCCACCAGAGAGGAGGCACTAAAAGCGCTTAAGGCTTATCCCGATGGTCTTCAGATTGGAGGATCCGTTAATGCCGATAACGCACCCTTCTATTTGGAAAACGGGGCATCGCATGTAATTGTTACATCCTATGTCTTTAAGAATGGAGTTATAGATTATGATCATCTTAAAAAACTGAGGAATTCTGTGGGCAAAGAGCATATAGTGTTGGATTTGAGCTGCAGAAAGAACATGGATGATGATAAATATTATGTCGTAACGGACAGATGGCAGAAGTTTACGGATTTGGAGTTTTCTCAGGAAACATTGAAACAGCTTGAGGAATATGCGGATGAGTATCTGGTTCATGCGGCTGATGTTGAAGGAAAAAAGGCGGGGGTAGATGCCGAGGTTTTGGATGTACTTTCGGAATAT
>CAJOOT010000063.1 GCA_905236215.1 uncultured Eubacterium sp. | reverse complement strand
GAGCCATTAAGCTATGAAGACTGTATGGATGCGGCCAGATGGCTTGCGGGAAAAGAATACGATAATATTCGGGATATCGGAGAAATCGATCTTTCCGGCAATTATGCGGATACCAGATGCAGAGTTCATATATTTAAACAGCAGGGGTCTCCGTCTATTGCCCTGAGACTGCTTAGTGAAGAAATCCCAAAGCTTGATACACTCGGGTTGCCACCGGCGGTGATTGATTTTTCTGGTTTACATAAAGGTATCGTACTTGTTACGGGGGAAACGGGATCCGGTAAGTCTACTACACTTGCGGCTCTTCTTGATGAGATAAATCATACAAGATTTGACCATATTGTAACTCTGGAAGATCCTATAGAATACATTTATAAGCCGGATAAGTGCGCCATCAACCAGCGTGAAGTGGGCAGAGATACCAAAAGCTTTTCTGATGGTTTAAAGGCCAGCCTCCGTGAGGATCCAAATGTTATACTCATAGGAGAGATGAGGGATACCGATACGATTGAAACGGCTATTACCGCTGCGGAGACAGGTCATCTCGTTTTCGGTACGCTTCATACCGGAAGCGCTTCGGATTCCATAGACCGTATCGTTCAGGTATTTCCTGAAGGAGCTCAGGCACAGATCAGAATGCAGCTATCAATGACTCTTGTGGCTGTTCTTACACAGCAGCTGGTTCCCAAAAAGGGAGGAGGAAGGGTTTTGGCGGCAGAGCTTATGATAGTTACCGATGCCATCAGAAACCTTATCCGTGCCGGCAATACACCGCAGATTGCCAATGCGGTGGCCACAAGTGCGGCTATTGGAGGTCAGACCATGGCTCAGGCTCTGGTAAGACTTGTAAGAAGCGGACTTATCTCTAAAGAAGATGCACTCCATTATTCAAAAGATGCCGAATATGTCCGAAAGAACGCAATCTGATAAATTCAAAGGTTAAGGAGGTGAGTGGGACTGAATACATATAAATATTCCGCTATTTCCAAGAGCGGTCAGAAGGTGCGCGGAGTCATAGAAGGCTTCAACGAAATGGATGCCGCATCCAGAATCAGGGAAAGCTGCAACGTCATTCTAAAAATCGAAGAAGAAAATCCTGAAGCATCCGAAAGCTTTTTGACCAGGGATTTAGGTGGAAAGAAGCTTAACACGAAGGCATTTACGGTTATGTGCAGTCAGTTTGCCATTATCTTAAAAGCCGGGGTTCCCATCGCCAGAACTGTAGAGCTTATATCCGGAAAGATTACGGATAAAGCTTTGAAAAACATATTAGAAAAGGTTAAAGAAGATGTGGAGGCCGGAAGGAGACTTTCGGACAGCTTTGAAGAAGCGGGAGATAAACTTCTTCCCCCTACATTTATTGAGACCATAAGAGCCGGCGAAGAGTCGGGAAATCTTGCCGGAGCATTTTCGGATATGCATGAGCACTTCGACAAGGAAGGTAAGATGAAGACGAAAATCCGGGCAGCTTTGGCTTATCCTGTTTTTGTACTTGTTGTTGCGGTTATAGTGGTGGCCATTATCATGATCAAGGTGGTTCCTACATTTACGGAGGTATTTTCTTCAATGGGTACCCAGATGCCGCTTTTGATGAGGGTACTCATAGGGATATCGGATTTCTTCTGTAATTATATTTGGATAATACTCCTCATCATCCTGGCAATATTTTTGGGACTACGGATATATGCAAGCTCCGAAAAGGGCAGGCTTTCATTTGCCAAAAGACAGTTAAAGATGCCCATGTTCGGTAATATAGCCACATTAAATTCGGCAAGACAGTTTGCAAACTCCATGGCTACATTACTTGCTGCGGGACTTCCCGTTACCAGGGCGGTTTCGATCACGGCACGAGTGATATCCAATTATCATATCAGCCAGGAAGTTGGAAAGCTTTCCGCCAAGATAGAAGAAGGTCGTTCTTTGGGTGACAGCATGAGGGAAGCTGAGATATTCCCGGATATCCTTACAGATATGACTGCTGTTGGTGAAAGCACAGGAGAGATGGAACAGACGTTGCGCACCATAGGGGAGTACTACGACACTGAGCTGTCGGATGCGATAGCTTCCCTTATCAGAAAGATAGAGCCTACGCTCTTGATATTTATCGCTATTGTTGGTGGATTCATCGTCATAGCAACCTATGGCTCGATGTTTTCAATGTATAACACACTTTAGTCTGAAAGGAGACACATTATGAAAAAATTTATTAGTAAACTCAGGGAAAAAAAGGGATTCACTCTCGTAGAGCTGCTTATAGTAGTAGCTATCATCGCAGTATTGGTAGCTATCGCTATTCCGATCTTCACCAGCCAGCTGGAAAGAAGCAGGGATTCTGTCACCGCATCAAACCTTAGAGCGGCATACGCAGAGGCTATGGCAGATATGATATCTAACGGATCATCCAGCTCTACTCAGGAGGTTGTTTGCAAGGGGACTTCTGCTGAGAATAATGGTGATCTTAGTGGCGAGGGAAAAGATCTTCCCTTTGGTGGAAATGCTCTTTCTACTATAGCAGGCTATACAGCAGAGCAGACCGTTAATGTAAAATTTACGGTTGAGGCTGATGATACCGTAAAGGCTGAAGTTGTTAACACAACGGGAGATGATGATACTCCGTAATTTTAGAATTCATTGTTTTCCCCCGGTTTTAACCGGGGGAATTTGTGTATAGTCAAGACTCGCTTGCGAGTCTTGCGCGCCGGATTCGGGTCTGCTTCAGCAGACAAATTCCTGTCCGAATCCGGTAGT
>CAJOOT010000062.1 GCA_905236215.1 uncultured Eubacterium sp. | reverse complement strand
TGTTTTGAATTACTCTTTTGCTGTGCTATAATCAAAAGTACAGATTTTCCAAGGGAGAGAATGAATGCCGGATATTACTGCTAAAATAAAAAAATTCAATGCCGACAAAAAAATCTTTGTCTCAGGGGAAAGTATTTCCAATATAGGTATGCTTATACAGGGACAGGTTAAAATATCGGATTCTTATACCAGCATTACGGCCAAAAAGGGAGAAATTCTGGGGATATGTGACCTTTTTGAAGGAAAGTATACGGCGGATTATATAGCAGAATCTGCATCTACGGTATACATGTTTCCCGTTGTCAGTGAGGAAACATTGGAGACATTTCTTGATAGCAATGAGGATTACAGAGGAATCTTTGTATATTCATTGATCCTTAACTTCAACAGATATTATAAAAGCAGAAAGAAACTTCTTATCATGCTTGATGAAGCCAGAAAGCATGTAAGGGATCATTATGCCTATCTGAAGAGAGCAGGAGTCAATATAAAAAATGCTCCAAATATATCTGATCTTTCCGCCAGAGAAGAATATGATCTTTCGGAAGATCCCGAAGATGCCGAGTATTATGAGGAATGCGCCGGAAACAGCGTGGAGGTATATCAGACTTTCTTTAAACAGAGTACATATATGACCACATATATATGTAAAAAGGTAAGGATGGCAACAGAAGAGATGCGTCAGGACATGCAGATCATCTGTGAAAATCTTAAGAACATGTATGGGTATCTCTATGATCCGAATACAAAAGAAGGTCTCCTTTCAAAAGAAAAAGAAATACTCGAGATGCAATATGAAAAATCCAGTATGGATCAAGGTCTTGTCAACAGGCTAAATGAAACTAAGGACGAGGTCATTACCATTATGAGTGTGCTGGAGAAGGTGGGATTATCTTGTGAGGGAGCAGACGCCGAAAAGGTAGAAAATGAAGTTAAAGATATAATAGAGGCCGCTGCCAGGATACAGACATCAGGAGAAGGGGAAGCGGCCGCCGGCTCTGATGAGGAAGATGATAATATAAATCTTACAGAGGCACTCCTTAATTCCCTGCAGAGTATATTGTACTTTTCAGGCATAGAAAAAGAAGACGCAGAGGAATTTACGAAGTATGCAAACAGTTTTGAGTCATTATCTGACAGGATGTCAACGGATGACGAAGTCAGAAAACTCAAAAAGAAGATTACTTCCATTTATTTTGACATATATGAGGGCTGTGTTTATAAGTGGATTAAAAATAAAGAAGTACCGCTTCCGGTACTGTTATTCATTTATTTCGGATATATGGACGAAAGACTCCTCACTTTTGACCAACTCAAAGCCCTTTACAGTGTATCCAAAAAGATAGGAGAAGTAGGTGAAACCGGCGTATATTATATGCCGGAATGGCTTGAGGCAGTGTATACCGGGGAAAGAGAACCATCCCGAAATACCTTTGAACAGGATTATCCCGATTGGCTGAGAGAACAGAAAAAGCGAGGAGAGATTTCCGCTGAGGAAGCAGAAAGTCTTAAAGATGACAGATATGAAATGTTTCATTTTGAGATAGAGAATTTGTGTACTCAGGCATGTAAGGTTTGCAATGGTCAGATACTGACATATGTACCCATGCTTTATCAGGAGGAAATATATGCTTCCATAGCGGAATCCTTTATGGGAAGACGCACAATCAATGATCTTCTGTACAAGATAGAAGATGTGGATATTTCGGCATTTGCCAGAGAGATTACTTATTACGACAAAGAAAATGAAGATATAGAAAAAGAACAGATCATATCTACCATTTATCCGGATGTTATTCTGGCTCCTGTATATGGAATGTCTGCAACCATGTGGCAGGAGATAGGAAGCAAGCGCCGCTCTACACCGGGACGCATCGTTTTTCCTGTATTTGAAGAAAGCGATTCCGAAAAGCTTATGGTTCAGATGGTAGGACGTCTCCATTGGGAATATGTGCGCAGGGAAATGGGTGTTGATTGGAACAATATAGGAGTAAGATCCCTTACCAGCGAATATTCGGATTATTTGCAGTACTACCGTAAAAACAGAGATTTAAGTGAAGAATTAAGAGAAAAAGTAAAGATACAACTCCAGAAAGCCAGAAACAACTTCCGGGATGCATTTGTTATGGATTATGTAAACTGGATCAAGTACGAGGCCACAGGCGCCATGAAACTCAACAGAGTGGCTCGTGAAATTATGGCTACTTATTGTCCGTTTGCAAAAGAAATAAGGGACAGGTTGAGATCCAATGCCATGTTTGAAAAGGCAATGTTCAGGCAGGAGCGTGAATTTGGCGAGAAGAAGCACACATGGGAACTCAAGATCAGAAAATTTGAGAGTCATGATGTGGAAGTACCCGAAGAGTTTTATGATACGTTAGAGTATTACAGCGAAAGCTAGTCTGTATGGTTTCAGGTTCAAAAGCGGAGAGGTCAAATGAAGACCAGGTATTTAAGGATAGCCGTAGTTGCAGTGATACTTGTGGCAGTGGCGACGGTATGCAGATTTATTTCTTATAGGATGCCGAAAGATTCTTTGGCAGGTTTTTTGACAGGAACCATTATCAGAAACATTATTATCATAGGCATTATCGTATCATGGGGAGTGATAAGGACAAGGACTGTGATTAATACATCTGTCAGGCGTTATATTATGATTATCTCCTGGCTTATGATATTTTGGTTGACAGAAAAAACCATCAAATATACATTTCTGACGAATCCGGATCAGATTAGATTTGCATGGTACCTGTACTATATTCCATTTGTGTTTATTCCTCTGTTTGGTCTGTATGCAGCTTTGCATGCGGGAAGACCGGCTAAATGGGAAATGCCCGAAAGATCCAGATATCTGGTGATACCAGCGGTTGTGCTGGTAATGATGGTGCTTACCAACGACTTTCATCAGTTGGTATTCAGATTTGAAGGCAGAATAGGATGGACAGACAATGAATACAGCTATAACATAGGATATTTTTTATATCTGATCTACGTGGTCTGTATTGTGGCCGCTGCCATAATAACACTGATACGTTCAAGCCGGGTACCCGGAAAAAACAGGATTATATGGATGCCTGTTCTGGTGTTGTTTGCGGGGATGATATATTATATCTTATATCCGTATTATCAAAAAAATACTGATATCACAATGTTTACATGTATTTACGTGATTATCATATTTGAAAGTCTTTTTATCACTCATCTGATACCTACAAATTCCGGGTACAGAGAGCTTTTCAAGCTGGCGGGGATAAATGCCGCAATTTTCAACAAACACGGAAAGGTTATAGCGACAAGTGAAAAGATTGGAAAGCTATCAAAAGAAAAAATACAGGCCATATTAAAGGAACCGATGGAGACGGAAGATGGTTATCTTATAAATGCAATTCATCTGAGAAAAGG
>CAJOOT010000061.1 GCA_905236215.1 uncultured Eubacterium sp. | reverse complement strand
TCAGGCTCTTTAAATGCTGTTGAACTGCTTTTCTCAATACACCGGAACCTTTTCCGTGGACTATACGAACCGAAGATATATTGGCAAGATAAGCATCATCAAGATATTTGTCCAGCGCTGCTATTGCATCATCGGAATTTTTTCCGATCAGGTTAATCTCCGGTGATACGGAAGACGACTTCATAAGACCTGAACCGGAAGACGATCCTCCTGCCACGCGATAACGTGATTTCTTTCCTGCAGCATACTTCTCTGTTTCGGACTGCTCCTTTATAAGAAGTACATCACTGATGTTTACCTTGTACTTTAGGATGCCAATCGAAACCATAAGATTGCCTTTTGAGTCAGGCAAAGTATGAACCGTACCCTTCATGTCCAGAGAAAAGACCTTGACGGCATCTCCGACTTTGAGCTTGGATGGATCCGGATGATTTACTGTCTTTTCCTTCAAATGCTTGGCGTTTTTTCCGGCATTACCGGCTCGATTTATACCCTCTCTTAAGGATGCCCTTTGCTTCTCAAGCTCCTTGACCGTATCCTTATCCGGTACCGTAACTGCTCCGTATTTATTGATATTTCGAATGGCTTCATCCGCCTGCGACTTTGCCTCCTGAAGGATCTTCGCTGCTTCCTCTCTTGCCTTGGCAAGTATCTTCTCCCTCATGTCATCCGTCTTTTCATTCTGAGCCTTAAGCTTGTCCCTCATACTTTGGGACTGACGTGACATATCTTCGATACGCGCCTCTTCACGCTCTAAGCGAACCTTTCTGGACTCCAGATCACCCAAAAGATCCTCAAAAGACTCCTGCTCAGTGTCGAGCTGTGCCTTTGCGCCCTCGATAATATCTTCGGAAAGTCCAAGTTTTCGGGAAATGGCAAATGCATTGCTCTTTCCCGGAATACCGATAAGGAGCCTGTATGTAGGCGACAATGTCCTGACATCGAACTCACAGCAGGCATTCTCTACGCCCGTGGTAGTGAGGGCGTATACCTTTATTTCGCTGTAATGAGTGGTGGCAAGTGTTCTGATGCCTCTTTCGTGCAGTTTTGACAGTATGGATATCGCAAGCGACGCACCCTCGTCCGGATCCGTACCTGCACACAGCTCATCAAAAAGTACCATTGCAGACTCGTCAATATGACTCATTATGTAAACTATGTTCTTCATATGCGAAGAAAACGTACTAAGCGACTGCTCTATACTCTGCTCGTCTCCGATATCGGCATAAATCTCTGTAAAAACTCCAAGTTCCGACCTGTCTGCTGCAGGAATATGAAGTCCGGCCTGGCCCATCAACTGTAATAAGCCTGCCGTCTTAAGCGAAACAGTCTTTCCTCCGGTATTGGGACCTGTAATTATGAGCTGATCGAAATCTTCTCCCAGACTGATATCCACAGGCACCGCCTTTTGGGGATCGAGCAAAGGATGTCTGGCCTTTCTTATTTTGACCCGCCTTTCGGTATTAAAGACAGGCTCGGATGCATTTAGCTTTTCGGCATAGACAGCCTTCGAAAATACAAAATCCAGAAATGTGATAATCTTATAATCCTCTGCAATAATACCCGAGCTCTCATTGACCAGAGAGCTTAACCTTGCAAGAATTGCGTCTATCTCCTTTTCCTCATCCATCCGGAGAGCCGTGCGCTCGTTATTAAGACTGAGTACTGAGGCAGGTTCTATGAAAACAGTAGCTCCTGTAGAAGATCTGTCACAAATCACTCCTGAAACCTTGCTCTGGTGCTCGCTCTTAATTGGGATACAGAAGTGATCTCCCCTCATGGCAATCACGTGATCCTGAATTACATTTGCCATGGATGCACTGTTTAAAATGGAATTGAGCTGGGAGCGTATCCTCTCTCCTATTCCATTCATCTTGCGTCTGATATCTCTTAATGCAGGCGATGCATCGTCGGAAATTTCGTCAGCTGAAATAATACAGCGCCTGATCTCCTGTCGAAGATCCGTATCTGCATCAAGCTCAGAAAAATATCCACTCAGAGAATCCTTCTTCTCCTCATCTATAGAGTTTCTGTCAAATGAAATGGACTTTCCCGCACCTTCCAAAATGGCACACACATCAAGTAGCTCGGTGGTATTCATAGAAGCTCCGGCACCGACTCGTTTAAGCGATGCTCTAACATCCTTAATGCCGTTGAATGCAAGCCTTCCATTTTTCATAAGTCGACTGAATGCATCAGCAGTGTGCTTTTGCATTCGATTGATTTCTTCAAGGTCAATACACGGTTTAAGGTCCTCACATGCCTTCCTTCCGCCGTCGGTAGAAGCAAAGGATGCCAGGGTTTCTATAATTTTATCATATTCAAGTGTTCTAAATACTCTTTTGTTCATGATTTTTTATTCCAACACATATGCAACAGGTAGCAAGGTTATTCCCGAAGCCCCTTTTTTGCAGATTCAAGTCTCGCTGCCGGTATGTTTTCCGGAAGCTTCACCTGATTCCTGAAATCTCACGGATCTTTTTTGCCCAATCGCCAATCTGCGTGGCAATAAATGAGTATTTCTTATTGGATGTATCATGGAAGATAAGATTCGCCCGGGTAAAAGGAATCGAATTGTCGAGGCTCCTTATTGTATCCGCCTGTACGTCAACCGCAAGCTTGCCCTTCAACGTCACAAAAAGAATCCTCTTATCTGTCAGAATAAGCCAGCCTTCTTCCGCAACCAGCGACTTGTCCAACGCCATCCTCCCTATACGAACCGGATACTCGCCGTCATGAAGTTTTATTCCGCATACATAACATTCTGCCCCCGATACCGTATCCGCATCCGGCTCAAAACAATGAAAATCATCTTTGCGATTCGTAAAGATGTAGCTTTTGCAAGATGGGCATATGCTGCCGGCCGCTTCTATCTCTGCTCCGCATTTGTCGCATGTGTATATCTTCTTTTTTCCAAACATAACAGATAATCTCTCTTAATTATATTCAATAATATTCGCAATCCGCTTCGCTACCTGCGCATATAAAAATATTACAGCCGACGAATATCATGACTTTCCGACGAGTCTTTAATTCTCCTCCGGCTATTTTTTCTGTCCAACAAAACACATTTTAACATTCTCTTAAAAACATGTAAACCAAGTGAAGTTTGAATGAATTCGACTAAAAAACTATTGACATCTTCCGCACATAATCTTATATTATACATATGAATACATGTTCATATGTATAATTGTTCTTAAAACGGAGGCTCGATATGTCGCATTTGCACGAAAAAACATTTGAAACCAAAGCACCTGACGTACATGAAGAAGAGCTCTATGATCTCGCGGAATTCTTCAAAGTCTTCGGGGACAGTACCAGAGTAAGGATTCTTTATTCACTATTGGATACTTCCCGAAGCGTGCAGGAGATTGCCGAAACGCTTAACATGACTCAGTCAGCCATATCACACCAGTTGCGCATTTTAAAGACGTCTCGCCTGGTGTCACCCACACGACACGGAAAAAAGATCATATACTCTCTGGCAGATGAACATGTAAGCACAATAATTGCAATGGGATTGGAACACCTGGGCGAGTTGACATAACGCAGCGTCCCATCTACCCAACGTTTGGCCGGCTTTCACCGGCGTTAAAAAAAGGAGACATACCATGAAAAAGAAATTCAAATTGCAGGATCTTGATTGCGCAAACTGCGCTGCCAAAATGGAAGAAGCCATCAAAAAGATTGACGGCGTAAATGACGCTTCCGTAAGCTTTATGACCCAAAAGATGATGATCGATGCTGATGATGAACGCTTCGACGAAATAGTTAAGGAAGCTGTTGCTGTTTGCAAAAAAGTTGAACCGGACTGCGTAGTATTGCTGTAGCCAGGAAAGGTACCCCATGACACCTAAACTAAAAAAACTCCGTCTCAGAATCTTCATAGCATTGCCGGTCTTTGCCGTGCTTTTCGGGTTGGATCTGGCAGGATTACTGGAGCCTCTGCCTTTTGTTGCGCGACTCATTCTCTTTGTTGTGCCATATCTTATTGCAGGCTATGACGTCATCCGCCGGGCTGCCATTAATATTGTACATGGCCAAATATTCGATGAAAACTTTCTCATGATGCTTGCCACCTTCGGTGCATTTGGCACAGGCGAATATCCCGAAGGCTGTGCTGTTATGATTTTCTACCAGATTGGAGAATTCTTTCAGGGCTATGCTGTCGGAAAATCCCGCCAATCCATTGCCGACATGATGGACATTGCCCCGGAATATGCCAATGTAGATATAAACGGTTCCATAAGTGAAATGGATCCTGATGATGTGGAAGAAGGCTCAATTATTATCATCAAGCCCGGCGAGCGAATACCTCTTGACGCGGTTGTTCTCGCAGGTAATTCCTTTCTGGATACCAGTGCCCTTACCGGAGAATCTGTGCCCAGACGCGTCTCTGAAGGCGACAGAATCATAAGCGGCTGTATAAATGGTGAAGGCACCTTGAGAGCCCGCACCACAGGTACCTATGAAGATTCAACGGTAGCTCGTATTATTGAACTTACCGAAAATGCCGCCGAGCGTAAATCTCATGTAGAAGGCTTCATCACCAGGTTTTCCAAATGGTATACGCCTATTGTTACCATCGGCGCAGTGATACTTGCCATTATCCCTCCACTTGTTTCCGGAGGTGCACTCTCCTTTGGAGAATGCATCCACAGAGCGTGCATCTTCCTGGTAATTTCCTGCCCCTGTGCTCTGGTTATTTCTGTTCCACTGGGATTTTTTGCCGGCATTGGACATGCTTCTAAAATCGGAGTTCTGGTCAAAGGAAGCAACTACCTGGAGGCTCTCGCCTCCATGACCACCATCGTCTTTGATAAAACCGGTACACTCACAAAAGGTGAATTTGAAGTCACCGAACTTATCGTTCGCGAAGGAAAAAAGAATGAGCTGCTTGAAACTGCTGCCCTTGCCGAAGGTTTCTCAACACATCCGATAGCGGAGTCTGTCACCCGGGCATATTATCGTTATGTAAACCATGACAAAAATTTCAACGAAGGCCTCAACGAAAGCCACAACCAAAACAATAATATTCCGAAATCATCATCCGCCAATGCACCGGACTTTTCCACAGTAAGCGACGTTTCCGAAGCAGCCGGATTTGGTATTTCCTGCACGATTGGAGGTCACGCAGTATTTTGCGGAAGTGAAGCACTTATGAAACGGGAGGGCATCGAATACCTTCCCTGCTCAAAGCCCGGCACTCATGTCTATGTTGCCAAAGACAACGAATTCCTGGGAACTATCATAATTTCAGATATCATCAAACCGGGTATCAGCGAGGCGATCTCTTCCCTAAAATCCGGCGGTGTAAGGAATGCTGTAATGCTCACCGGAGACAGAAAAGAAGTCGCAGCTGAGATTGCACAAGTATCAGGAATTGACTCTTTCTATGCTGAGCTTCTTCCTGCCGATAAAGTTTCAAAAGTCGAAGAACTTCTTGATAAACAGAAAAAAAACGAATGTTTGGCCTTTGCCGGCGACGGTATTAACGACGCTCCCGTCATCATGCGTGCAGATATCGGTATTGCTATGGGTTCTATGGGTTCCGATGCTTCCATTGAGGCCGCAGATATTGTCATAATGGACGACGATCTTGCCAAACTCTCACGCACTGTTTCCATTGCAAGAAAGACTCTTCGTATAGTTAAGCAAAACATCGCCTTCTCTATTGCTGTAAAGCTGGCCGTGCTCATATTGGGTGCGTTGGGCATCGCCAATATGTGGGAAGCCGTATTTGCCGATGTAGGCGTGTGCGTGCTGGCCATCTTGAATTCAATGCGTGCGATGAATGAT
>CAJOOT010000060.1 GCA_905236215.1 uncultured Eubacterium sp. | reverse complement strand
CATTCAGGAGGATCCGTATAAATCTTCCTCATCAACCGGACACTCCCATGGAAAGGGAGTATATAGCGATATTGAAGATGAAGAGGATGCAGAGGCTTTTACGGAAAGTGTCTATGAAGTATTTTCAGAAAATGACGAGACTGTTGGCACGACAGCTTTGTCTTCAAAATCTGTTGCGATATCCAAATATGCGGAGCTGTGTAAGGAAAACAAATATTATGTAATAGCCGGAGCCAGAGTTACAGAGTATTCATATAGTGTTCCTTTCACATTTTCTGGAGAGATTGCATATGGTAACAGGAGTGTGGATTATTGTGGAGGTCTTCTCACATATGCCATATTATGTTCACAGGGATATAAGATGTCGAAAACCGGAGGTTCCAGGACAAGTGCATCAAACAGCGACACCAATGATGATGGATTAATATCACTTTTGGAGTGTTATACTTATATCAAGCCAATCACAGATATGGGTCAGAATATAGTAGTCTATCCCGAAAACAGCTCTCAGACGATTTTTGATGATAGAGGTGTTTCCATATCCATAGAACAGGCAAAGGTTACGGCCGGCGAACTCACATATACGGGAGCAGCTCTAAGTCCTTCAATTAAAGTAACTCTTGAAAATACCACTCTTGAAGAAGGTACGGATTATACGATAGACGGATTCTATACGGATGGAGCCTTTACTCAAAAGAGCGAAGTGATAAACCCCGGTACATACTATTTTAAAGTAAATGGTATGGGTTCATATACAGGGTCAATAGAAGAAAGTTTAACGGTAGCCAATAAGGAAACGCAAGTTACGGTCACTTCCTCCGGGCTTTCTACCGGTGTGGCGGTAAATAAAGGAGGTATCAAGTATCTGACAACAGGCAGCAACGCCGTGTCGGTAACGGGCACAACAGGATCGACCACGAGCCTTACCGTAAAAAATACTGTTATGCTGAACGGCAAAAGTTATGTGGTTACATCCATAGCGACCAATGCCTTCAAGAACAACAAAAAACTTAAGAAAATTGTTCTCGGCAAAAACATAACATCCATTGGCAATAATGCCTTTAAGGGCTGTACGGCTTTAAAGACCGTAGATGCTACAAAATGTCGTTTACATAAAATTGGTAAACAGGCATTTATGGACTGTGTCGCGTTAAAGACATTCAAGATTTACGTCAACAGTCTTGACAGTATCGGAAATAAGGCTTTCAAGGGAGTTAAGAGCTCCTGTAAGGTTAAGGTGACGGCCGGTACCGGTTCCATATACAAAAAAGCAGTCAAAAAAATGAAAAAAGCCGGGGGAAAGAAACTAAAGTACTCACGGACATAAAACGATCGGAGAAGAAAAAAATGGAGAGAAAGATAGCGATAGCCAACCAGAAGGGTGGTGTAGGAAAGACCACTACAGCCGTAAACTTATCCGCCTGCCTGGCAGAGGCCGGGAAAAAGGTGCTGCTCATAGATACCGATCCGCAGGGAAACGCCACCAGCGGCATGGGTATAGACAAGGAGTCAGTTGAAAATACCGTTTATGAGCTTATCCTTGGAGAGGCCTCTGCGGGAGAATGTATTATCGAAACCCAGCAGAAGGGACTTGATATCATACCTTCCAATGTAAATCTTGCGGGAGCGGAGATAGAACTTTTAGATGACAGCATCAAAAACAAGGAATATGTGATGCGCGATCAGCTTGATTACGTGAAAGACGACTATGATTATATTATCATAGACTGCCCGCCTTCACTAAATATCCTGACTATCAATGCCATGACTACCGCAAACAGTATTCTGGTGCCTATCCAGTGTGAGTTTTACGCGCTTGAGGGATTAAGTCAGCTCATATACACAATAAAACTGGTTCAGGAGAGACTTAATGACAAGCTCAAGGTGGAAGGCGTGGTATTTACCATGTTTGATTCGCGCACCAACCTTTCAAACCAGGTGGTTGAGAATGTCAAAGAGAATCTCTCACAGAATATTTATGATACAATGATACCCAGAAATGTGCGTCTGGCCGAGGCACCCAGTTACGGGATGCCAATCAATATGTATGATACAAACTCCAGCGGCGCCGAAAGCTACAGAAAGCTGGCCCGAGAAATCATGGAAAGCGAGGTATAAGATGGCTGTAAAAAAAAGAGGCTTGGGAAGAGGCTTAGATGCCATGATCCAGAACAAGCTGGAATCGGAAGAAGAAAAGCCCCAAAAGAGCGCTTCCAAATCTGCCAAGTCAAAGACTTCCTCAAAAACAAAAAAAGAAAAGGAGACGTCGGAGGATAAATCCAATCCTATAGGAGCCGTGATGGTATCTATCTCCAAAGTGGAGCCCAATCGGGAACAGCCAAGAAAGATATTTGATGAGGAAGAGCTTTCAAATCTGGCAGATTCGATTGCAAGATTCGGAGTATTGCAGCCGCTTCTTGTACAGCAGAGAGAAGACTATTACGAGATCATTGCCGGTGAACGCAGATGGCGTGCATCCAAGAAGGCTGGTCTTAAAGAGATACCTGTCATCATCCGAGATTACACCGATCAGGAGAGAGTGGAAATCTCCCTTATCGAGAATGTACAAAGAAAAGATCTGAATTCTATCGAAGAAGCCTGCGCATATAAGCAGCTGCTGGATGATTTCAATCTTCGACAGGAAGACGTGGCCGAGCGGGTATCCAAGAGCCGTACCTACATCACCAATTCCATGAGACTTTTAAAGCTTGATGACAGAGTACAGACCATGCTCATAGAAGGAAAGATTTCAAGTGGGCATGCCCGTACTATTTTGGGTTTAGAAGACAAAAACGAGCAATTTGATGTGGCCAATCGTATCATCGACAAGGGACTTAGTGTTAGAGAAGTAGAAAAACTCGTTAAGAAACTTGCGGGTCGAACAGAAGAAGAGAAAAAAGCCGAAGAAGAAAAGAACAAAAAGCTTGCGGAGCTTGATTTCATATACAGAGATATGGAAGACAAGCTTAAAAATGTGCTTGGCACAAAAGTTTCCATAGCAAACGGAGACGGAAAAGGCAAGATAGTGATAGAATATTATTCGGATGATGATTTTGAAAGACTGGTAGAGATTCTTTCTAAAGGCTCTGCCGGACAAAGATAGGAGGGTCCGATGGATAGCGAATTATTGTCAGTGCTGGGAATTGATCCCGCATATATTTTTATAGGAATGGCAGTAGCTATATTGATACTGCTCATACTTATTATTGTGTGCCTGGTGAAGATAGGAGGCTTGAGAAAGCGTTACGAGTTTTTCATGAAGGGCGAGGATGGGAAGAGCCTTGAGCATTCTCTGAAAAATCGCTTAAATCAGCTTGACGAGGTTGAAAAACTTTCGAGAGAGAACAAGCGCAATATAGCCGCTATTTTTGCAAATCTTGAGATTACAGTACAAAAGATCGGCATGGTTAAATATGATGCTTTCGACGAATCCGGAGGAAAGCTCAGCTTTTCACTGGCTATACTTAACAAGAGAAATGATGGAATAGTATTGAATGCCGTACATACCCGTCAGGGCTGCTATACCTATATCAAAGAGATAATCCGCGGAGAGTCAGTGCTTGTGCTTACAGAAGAAGAAAAGAAAGCCATTGATATCGCCATAAAGGGAGAACAGGAATAATACAGAAAGAAGTCAGAAGTCATGATAGATATTAAGTTTTTAAGAGAAAATCCTGATGCTGTCAGGGAAAACATTAAAAAGAAGTTTCAGGAGCATAAGCTTCCGCTCGTAGACGAAGTTTTGGAGCTGGATCGGGAAAATCGAGAGATAAAGGGAGAGGTTCAGGAGCTTCGTGCGCAGAAAAACAAACTTTCAAAGCAGATAGGTGCTCTT
>CAJOOT010000059.1 GCA_905236215.1 uncultured Eubacterium sp. | reverse complement strand
GATGTTTGCGGAGGCCAACGGGCAATGAGAATAGTGAAGGTTTTTACAAGGAGATATGCGGTATGAAGGAACTTACGATAGAAGCTACGCCGGAAAACGTGGACAAGGCAATCGAATTTGTGGATGAGATGCTGGAGAAATACGGCTGCGGGATGAAGGAGCAGATGGCGATTGACGTGGCGGTGGATGAGCTTTTCGCAAATATCGCTCATTACGCTTATAATCCCGAAACCGGCTATGCTACGGTGAAGGTAGATGTGATAAAGGATCCGCTGTCTGTGGAGATCACCTTTGTTGACAATGGAAAGCCTTATGATCCGCTTGCGAAAGCCGATCCCGACACCACGCAGTCCATCGAGGATCGCGAAATCGGCGGCATGGGAATTTTTATCGTAAAAAAGAGCATGGATGCCGTGAATTACGAGTATAAGGCAAGAGGCGCTTGAGGCTATAGGGCGGATGGGCTGCACCGTGGGCGGTGTGGGGCTGACGATCTGTACCACGATGGGCTGCAATTTCGACTGCCCCTACTGCTTTGAAAACCACAAGGCGGGGAAAATGTCCGCCGAGGTGCAGGACGACGTGGTCGCCCTGGCAGAGCGAATGCTGGACGCCGCGCAGAGGAAAGCCCTGTCCGTCACATGGTTCGGCGGCGAGCCGCTGTTAGCACCCGACGTGATCGAAGCCCTGTCCGCGGGCAAGACTGAACCTGAGGCGCACCTGTATCCACTTTAAGGATGATAAGGACGCATTTGTTATGGCTTATTATGCTTCAGAAAAAGCAAAAGCCGGAACATGAATCGGCAGGCATTTGAGATAGATATGTTTTTGAAAGGATGGAACTATCTTATGATAAGGAAATATCTGAGTAGTGTTCTTGTAACATGTATGATCGCTTCTACAGTTCTATGCGGATGTAGTGTAAATGCCATACCGCCTGCAGACGGTACGGGCAGCGCCAGTGCAGATGAAACGGAGCAGGCTGTATCCGATGATGACGCAAAACCGGCTGTATATGCATTGAAAGAAACAGACAGGGTTTTGAAAGATCTTCCGACAAGTTGGGACCTGACCGACATATATGCCGACTATGATGCTTTTGAAGCTGATATGAAGCGTGCGGACGAGCTGCTTGACGAAGTGGGGAAATTCCGCGGAACACTTGGCTGTGCGGAAGGAATCAAAGATTATCTGGAAAGTCCGGTCAATCTTGAGGTAAAAGCTATCATGGATAAAGCCGACATATATCAGGAACTCCTGAAGGCGCTTAATGCTGCTGATCCGAAAGCGCAGGCAGCAACGACCCGTTATAAAGAGCTCGACCGGAAGAAAACGATCGCCTGCGCTTTCTTTGATACGGAGATAATGGAGTTACCGTTTGAGGAACGTCAGGAGATCATTTCGGATGAAATGCTAGCTCCCTATGCCTATTATCTGAGGAAATACACCGATAAGGATTACAGGATCCTCAGCGAGGAAGCCCTGACTGCAGAAACGCTGATGGAGAGTGCCGCAAACAACAAAAATACCCGCAGCATATTCGATAATGTTGAACTCATCCGGCCTACGTTCACATATCCCGACGGAACGGAAGCAGTCCTGACTAATGCCGAATACAACAAGATCATGAAAAATCCTGATTATGACCGGGATTTCAGGAATGAGATATATTCACTCCGCAATGCCATGAGACAGCCTTACAGCAATACTTATGCATCCCTTCTGGAGGGAGAGATGAGAAAGAACATTGCAAAGGCTAAGCTGCGCGGATTTGATACGGCGCTCGATCATGCACTTTTCGAAAATGACGTCGATCCTGCGGTTTATCAGCGGATAATCGAATTTGCCCACAGTATCCTCCCTTCGGTCAATGAGTATTACAAGGCCAGGACCGAGTTTGCCGGACTCGACAAACTGTCGATTCCCGACCTTAAATTACCGGCTACGGATTATAATCCCGGCAAGATCACTTATGACGATTCCGTGAATCTCGGACGCTCCGCGCTCAGCGTATGGGGTGATGAATATCTTGAAACCTTTGACAGGATCATCACAAAACCGCATATCGATGTATATCCCGCCGATACAAAAGCGTCAGGGGCATTTGAAGGCCCTACTCGCGATGTGACCACGCCTTATGTTATGTATAATTTTGACGGTATGACTGCTTATACTTCGACGATAGTTCATGAGATGGGGCATGCGGTGTATTCCGAGTTTTCCGCCAAGGAGCAGAATTCATATAACAACAACCCCAGTGATTTTACACAGGAAGTGGCATCCACTGCTAACGAGCTCATGTTGCGCAAAAAAATGATCAATGATGCATCCTCAAATGATGAGAAGCTTTACTGGCTTGGCAGCGAGATAGATCTGTTCATGAGCGCATTGATCACCCAGTGTAAATACTCCGAATTCGAGGATTACTGCTATAAGGTGCTCGAGAACGGCGGTTCGCTTAACGGCGATGATCTGAACAGAAAGTGGCTCGAGCTTTCAAAACTGTACTATGGGGATAATGTTCAGGTAGATGATGAAACCGGTATAGACTGGGCCCGGATCAATCATTTTTACTATGATTATTATGTTTATCAATATGCCACATCCTTAACCTATGCTGCATCAGTCTGCAATCTGGTTGATAAGAACGGGCAGGATGAGGTTGATGATTATATCAGTTTCCTGAAGGCCGGAAACAGTGCTTCCCCCGCTGATCTTCTTCGTATTGCAAACGTTGATCCTATGGACGATAAAACGTATGAAGAGGCGGGAGCGCTCATAAAAGAGCTTATTGAAGAATATATTTCGGCAATTAGCAATGTGAACTACAAGGAGAAACAAGCATCTGTATATTATGATACTCTGACTTATGAACAGTTTAAGCAAATGACACAGGAAGAACAGGAGCAGACATTTGCAGATCTTACCGGCTCGCAGATCTATGCGCTTGTGGAAAACAGTGATGAAAGCTGGCCTGTAATGAATTATGATCTCATCACGCCGGAGAATGCAAAAGAAACTATCGTCCTTTATAACAATCAGGGAGATATGCATTTTAATCTTGCCTGGCCTCCGTATGGTGGCTTCCTTCCGGAAAGCATTGGTTCAATCAGAGAACTCTCCGGTGTATTGGATGTCAGCCGGGATGGCGGGGACAGTGGCCATTCAATGTCCTACGGAAAAAATGCGGATGGCAGCTATCCAAACGATTCTGAACGCAGTGTCCCCAAATCATCTGCTACCGTTCGGACAGGCGTTTTGGATGTGGATCGGTACAATAAGGTTCTGGATATCGTTGCGAGTGGGGAGGATGACGACAGCAGACTTAAGGCGTTGGTTGAAATGGGTTATGATTCGGATATTGCCGGGCGTTTTGTAGAAGATCATGCTGCATTCTCGTCCCGGGACGAGGTGTCCGGTCCGAACAATATCAATGAGGGCGCTCTTTCTGCAGGGCACACGGTTGAAAGTAAATACGGTTATTATGGAACCACTGCACCATGGGATGCCGGAGATCTTCATCTTAAGGGAGGTGCCGGACAGCTCTGCACAGTTCTAAGCTGGGGGACGCTTTGCGATTCAGGACTGATATACGACACCGGAACGGCGGAGATACATTAATAATTATCCCTTTTGACGGAAAGATAATTCTCACATAATAGTTTTTGGTGAGGAGAGCTTATATGAACGGAGAGAACAGGAAGAAAAGTCAATTCCACTCAATCGTAGAAACAGCAATTACTGTATTTGTGCTTGGATATGGTCTGCACTATATTGGATATTTCCTTAGAGCAAGATATTTCAGACTGATTGAAGGATTAGCCTTAGATGAAGGCATTGCACATGTACTGATTTATTCCGGGCATGTTATTTATCTGGCGGTCATGCTAATTTACGCATTGGCTGTCAGGAAAGATCGGAAGTATATATTATCCTTCACAAGAGACAGGCTCGGTCGTAATATCAGGTATGCACTGTCAGGCGTTGTGACTGGTTTTGCTCTGATGGGGATCTGTGTGTTTGCGGCAGCTTCTAACGGTAATCTCGAAATCCGGCCGGCAGCAGCTGTCAGTATACCGGTTTTTGTATTTGCTACCTTTGCGGTATTCATTCAGGCAACCGTAGAAGAGATTGAGAGCAGAGCATTCGTATTCGGGAAAATGAATGATGAGGGCGTTCCCCTTATTCCGGCGACGGTGGTAAGCGCATTCTTTTTCTCCTATATTCATGTGGCAAAGGCTGGATTCGGATGGCTTCCGCTTACAAGCATATTCGTTGTTGGCGTGTTGTTTGCCCTCTGCTACCATTATTTTGGAACAATCTGGTTTTGCTGCACAGCACACATGATGTGGAATTTCACCCAGGACTTTGTTTTTGGACTGCCTGACAGCGGAACGCCTGCGGTGGTTTCACTGTTCAATACGACTGTAAATGGTTCGAGCTTCTTCTATGACGAAACGTTTGGAATCGAGGGCAGCTATATGGCGATTGTCGTAAATGCCCTGGCTTGTGTTGCGGTTGTTGTGAAAGGAAGATATATACGAAAGAGAAGAAATACCGAGTAAATCAACAACAAGCCTTAAGGACGCATTTGTTATGGCTTATTATCTCAAACTTCCCACAAAGTTTTGCTCCGAAAATTCTTGTAAATACTGACTATAGTTGCTAAATTATGCTGCTGTTGACAATTCATCGCCCTTGTGATTGTCTGTGGCAACAAGCCCGGCATTAACCAGCGAGTCCTTGCATATGTTCTGTATGAACGCTGGCTGTGAGATATACCAATCAAGAATCTCAACCCTTACGGATTCGTCCATAGTAATGGTTCCATTAGACAGCCCTTCTGCCATTATGGATGCCAAGCGTTCAAGAGCGTCTGACAGTTCTATGTCGCGGACATCGTCATAGCGGAAGAAAAATATTTCGCCTAATGAATGAGTATAATGGTATCGTAAATTAAGACAAATCT
>CAJOOT010000058.1 GCA_905236215.1 uncultured Eubacterium sp. | reverse complement strand
ATGTTCTTGTAAGAGAGCCTTCCGAAAGAAAAAAAATTGCCGTGGTGGGCGGAGGCCCCGCCGGGATGAAGTGCGCCATGGAACTTTGTGACAGAGGTCATAAGGTTACTCTTTTTGAGGCATCCGACCATTTGGGAGGTGCCATATATCATTCGGATTTTGTGGACTTTAAATGGACGCTGAAGGAGTTTAAGGACTATCTGATTTACCAGGTGGGTAAGCGCGATATAGATGTAAAGTTAAATACTTTAGTAATGCCCGAGGACATAAAGAAGAGTGCTTTTGACATAGTGATAAGCGCAATAGGAGCTAAGCCTCTTGTGCTTCCTATCCCCGGTGCAGATAGTAAACATGTGATAAGCGGAGTGGATTCTATGATAAATCCCGAAGCTCTGGGACACGAGGTAGTAGTGATAGGAGGCGGTGAGGTAGGCGTAGAGACAGGAATGAACCTGGCAAAGAAAGGTCATAATGTTACTGTCCTTGAGATGAGAGAAAAGCTTGCGGCCGACTCCACAATAATGCATTTCAGGTCTATGTTTAAGGCGTACTGGGAGTCAATTGAAAACTTTAACAGTCTATGTTCGGTGATAGTAAAAGAAATAAAAGAAGGTGAAGTTATCTACGAAGATAAGGATGGAAAAGACCATTCCATAAAAGCAGACTCAGTAGTCATGTCTGTGGGTATGCGTGCCAAACAGCAGGAGGCATTGGCTTTTTACGATACCGCCCCGAGGTTTTATGCCATTGGAGACTGCACAAAGGCCGGCACGGTACAAAAAGCAATCAGGGAAGCTTTTGCTGTGGCTTCGCAGATATAAGAAAAATTTACATTTTATATTTATTTTAAAACCTAGCCCAAAGTCACGTCCAATATCATCATCAGTACAAATCCGAGGCTGAAGGAAATGGTTCCCGAATTGGAGTGTTCACCTTCAGACATTTCGGGAATCAGTTCTTCAACGACAACATAGATCATTGCTCCTGCAGCAAATGCAAGAAGATAAGGAAGAAGGGATGAGACAAATCCTGATGTAAGGATGGTTATCAGGGCAGCAATCGGTTCAACAGCTCCCGAAAGCACACCGTACCCAAAAGTCTTTAATTTAGACATTCCTTCTGCTTTTAGTGGCATGGATACGATAGCGCCTTCCGGGAAATCTCCGATTATCTGTATAGACATACCCAAAAATCCTTTCAAGAACGGAAATTCTAATCCCTCGATAATCTGATCATATTCCGGTTATAGCCGGTCGTTAACAAATAAGTCATCTCCGGTTGTTCTTTTATCAGTCCGCTAAGGACAAATGTGCCCAATCCTTTTATTTTAATGTCCGGATCTGTAAGATCAAAAAGAACCCCGGAGTCTCTTTCTATGATGAGAGCCGAATCTGATTCAAAGAAAATAGAGAGCTCTATTAAAACAGGACTCTTAGCGTTTTTGTTCATTTCTAAAACAGCAAGCCCTATTTCTTCCACAAGCAAAGATGCTCGTTTGGCTATTGCATCGGGATAATTATGGGAAAGAAAGCTGTGTTCAACATTTGTGGAGAGGGTTACGGCTGTTTCCGGAGTAAGGGTTTCATCCATTACAGTAATATCCGAATCCATATCCTTTAGTAAGAATGGGAAATTATCTCTCCCAAACCGCAGATAGATAAAGAGGTATCCACAAATAAGGGTAAGTAAAGGCGCTGTTACGAAGCCGGCCCACATACCAATAAATCCAAATGTAAATGATCCCAGTATTGGCAGGACAATGTACAGAAGTCCGTTATGGAGACAAGCAATACAGGTTGCCATGCGTATATGGTCAATTAACATATAGTAGGATGTGGTGAGTGACACAATGCTGCAAAAAACAAATCCCAGAGATACAATGCGAATGGCTGTTATGGATGGAGCAAGTGACTCCCCTCCTTTTATACCAAAGAGACCACAGAATTGTACTGAGAATACCCAAATTAATATGGTGGCTATGACACCTTCCAAAACAGCGGCTCTGGCACCGGATTTCATAATGCGCTTTATAAGAGTATGGTTTCTCTCTCCGACATATGTTCCTATTAGTGGCTGCATAGCCATACCTACGCCATCAAGCACTACGCTGAATTCTATCAGATTAACAACTACGGCAAGTATAACTTGTCCGGGCGATCCATAATGGTCAGCAACAAATCTGATCATTATATAATCCATCAGACCCCAGCATATATATACGGAAGAATCCACAATGCTATATCTGGATGTAAGAAAAAAGTCCTTCAGCGACAGATGCCAGACAAAATGAAGAGTGTTTTCTTTTCGAAAATAGTGAACGAAACAGGCGAGAATACCCAGACTGTTCCCGGTTACAGATCCCAATATGATACCCGTCATTCCCAAATACTTTGCAAGTATTACGGAACATATAATGTTTCCGCCAATTTGGAAGCCGTAACATATATTATTTATAAGCTCGTCTCCATCACTGAAAACCATTTGTTCCAGGTAAAAAATCACAATGGTTAGCAGTGCGTTGATGGGAACAAATTGATAGTACAGAAGGGCTTGATCCAGAATATCTCCGGTAACTCCGCTGGCGCCAAAGTAGATATTTTTGAAAACAAAGAGGAAAATTGCCGCAATCAGCCCCACACCTATACTAATGATAAGACCTTGTCCATAGATCTCGTTCGCCCGTTTTTTTCTCATGGCACCTACTTCGCGTGCAAAAACAATTCCCACCCCGGTGGAAAGCAAATCACCAAAGAAAGTGATTATGGCAGTCACCGGCGCAATGGCATTTATGCCCGCAACCCCGGATTCACCTATGAAATATCCTGCAATGATACTGTCGCTAAGAAGCATCAGGTACATTACTGCTTTGGTGAATGTGCCGGATATTAGCATTGATCTAAATTTCTTTTCGCAAAAACCATTCATTTTTTCAGTATCCTTTTGTTAGTACTATTGGGACGACAAATACTTTTCATTTAACTATTTTATCACCTTAAAAGGGTATTTTGAACTCAATCTTGATTGGAACACAGAATACAAAATACAAAATCAAAGTAATGTTGACAAAAATAAGAGCAGTCGGGTAAAATGAAATAGATTCATATATATCTATTGTATTAAAAGCCTTATCTTGGGGGAGGTGAGTGGTTATGATTCTTTTTATTTCCTGTATTAATAGAGCTTCACCT
>CAJOOT010000057.1 GCA_905236215.1 uncultured Eubacterium sp. | reverse complement strand
TTGATTGCACCGTAAAGCTGATCCTTGGGATCGTCCGGAAAATCCTCATTAAGCTGAGATTTGTACTCTGCCTTGAATTGATTAGCCAGTTCCTTAAGGTCTGACGCAGTCAGATCTACATCCTGCTCAACACCTCTGTCAGCCTTCATTTTGTCGATAAGTTCCTCGAAGTACTTCTTTCCTACCTCCATAACCACATCGGAATACATCTGGATGAAACGTCTGTAGCAGTCCCAGGCCCACCTTTCATTGTTGGACTGTTTTGCTATGGACTCTACCACTTGCTCGTTTAGTCCGAGGTTCAGGATGGTATCCATCATACCGGGCATTGATGCTCTGGCTCCGGAACGAACCGAAACGAGAAGCGGATTTGCTACATCACCAAACTTCTTTCCGGTAATCTCCTCCATCTTCACAATGTACTCATTGATCTGGCTCATGATCTCATCGTTGATTTCTCGTCCGTCTTCATAGTACTGTGTGCAGGCTTCCGTAGTGATCGTAAAGCCTTGAGGCACCGGAAGGCCAATATTGGTCATCTCTGCAAGATTCGCACCCTTACCCCCAAGCAAAACGCGCATATCAGCATTTCCTTCAGTGAATAAATACACCCATTTTCTTGACATTTTAAAATCCTCCTGCTTTTTTGTATTTATACAATCGTGAAATTTCTTACACAACAATCATAATAGCATATTTCAGTTTATTTTGACAGAAAATATCAATGATATTCGCAATTCAACTCGTCACTTGCTTATATCAAATAATAATTATTTTCACGCATCAAAAAAGCGCCGGTAAAATCCGACGCTTTTTGTTTACTTAGCGTAATCTGTAACTCTTGATTCCCGTATGACATTGACCTTTATCTGACCCGGATAATTCAGTTGGCTTTCAATCTGCTTGGAGATTTCTCTTGCCATGATAACCATATCCGCATCAGATATCTGTTCGGGTACAACCATAACCCGAACCTCTCTGCCTGCCTGAATAGCAAATGATTTTTCCACACCCTTGAAACCGTTTGTGATGTCTTCAAGCTCTTTGAGCCTGTTCGTATAAGTCTCCATTGTCTCTCGACGTGCGCCGGGACGAGCTGCCGATATGGCATCAGCTGCCTGTACAAGAACAGCAATAAGACTCTGAGGCTCTACATCTCCATGATGGGCTTCCACTGCATTGATGATGATAGGGTCTTCTTTATATTTTCTGCATAGATTGACACCTATTTCGATATGTGATCCTTCGACCTCATGATCGATAGATTTACCTATATCGTGCAAAAGACCGGCTCTTTTTGCTGTACGTACATCAAGTCCGATCTCTCCGGCAAGTAGCCCACAAAGCTGTGCCACCTCAATCGAATGCTTAAGAGCATTCTGACCATAACTGGTACGATATTTAAGTCTGCCGAGAAGTTTAACAAGCTCTGTATTAATACCGTGGACCCCAACTTCAAGAGTGGCTGCCTCACCTTCTTCTCTGATGGTCTTGTCAACCTCTTTTTTTGCCTTTTCAACCATTTCCTCGATACGAGCCGGGTGAATTCTTCCATCCACAATAAGCTTTTCCAAAGCTATTCTTGCGATTTCTCTTCGAACCGGATCAAAGCTGGAAAGAACTACTGCCTCGGGAGTATCATCCACTATAAGATCTACACCCGTCATCGTCTCTATTGTGCGGATATTTCTACCTTCACGTCCGATGATTCTGCCCTTCATCTCGTCGCTGGGAAGCTGAACTACAGAGATTGTAGTTTCGGCCACATGATCTACAGCACATCTTTGAATGGCAGTTACGACGTATTCTTTTGCCTTTTTGTCAGCTTCTTCCTTTGCCTGATTTTCAAGCTCTTTGATAAGCTTGGCTGTATCAAGTTTTACATCATCTTCAACGGCTTTTAAAAGAAAATCTTTTGCCTCTTCGGAGGTCAGACCGGAAATCCGTTCAAGTTCCTTAACTCGCTGTTCATTAAGTCTGGCTACTTCAGCTTCTTTTCGGTTGAGCTCTTCTTCGCGTCTGGCGAATCGAGCTTCCTTTTTCTCTGCCTGTTCGAGTTTTTTATCGAGATTCTCCTCTTTTTGAGCTACCCTGCGCTCATTACGAGATACCTCGGCTCTGCGTTCTTTAATCTCCTTATCGAGATCATTCTTCGCTTTTATCGACTCTTCCTTGGCCTCAAGGAGCACTTCGCGTTTCTTTTCCTCAGCACTCTTGACGGCTTCATCAATAATCGAACGGGCTTTGTCCTCTGCACTGCCTACCTTTTCATCGTTTTCTTTTTTGAAACGCGAAACAGCAGCTTTCGGAAGTACAATGGCCGCAATAACAGCAGCTATGGCAACCACAGCCAGAACAACTATAATAACAGTTGTTTCCACAGGAACACCTCCCTCTATTCAATTTTATAAGATGTAATATAACGAAAAGCGAGCGGAGCGGGGTGTGTATAACGCTCTTTCAACCCACATTTACATTCATATACCACAACAAAATCAATTCTAATCGTTTTAAAAGATTATGTCAAGCGCAATAAGTTAATCGAACACCATACAAAAATGCTTAAAAAGAGTGATGTTTACAAGTAATAAAGAACCTCAACGCGAAATAATATCACCGTCGAAATCCGCTCATACAGGTTTTTGATTTTTCATATGGATAGCCCTTTGATATGAGATATCTTAACGTCTTTGCTCTGACTTTTTCATCAGCTTCAAAGTCATCATAACCTCTTTTTTTTAGGATGGAGAAAATCATTTCTTCTTCAGAGATAAAATCTTCTCGAGACTCAAGATTATCCGTAAGCCTCAATATAAGTTCCCGTTCTATGCCACGTTCAGCCAGTTTGTTTCTGAGGGCTCTGACACTTAATGATGAGACATGATAGGAAATATAATTATCTGCATAACGTTCATCATCCAGATAATGTCGAGACGTCAATTCTTCCAGAGTGTTTTCCACAATAGCTTCCGGATAATAGCCCTCTTTTAGCTTCTTTTTCATTTGTGAACAGGTATAGTCCTTTTTTTCCAGCAAATGAAGAGCTCTCTCCAAGGCGCGTTTTTTTAGAATATTGAACACAGACTCTGCTTTTTCTTTTGAAACAGAAGCGCCCTCTTTAATATCAAAGCGGTTAAGGTCACTTTGATAGAGTGCGATCACCGATGCGTCTTCCAATAGAACCTTATATCTTTTCCGCCCGAGAGGCTTTACCTCTCGAACGGTAAAGGATTGAATATCAGCTTTATAAAGACTCATAAATTACGATTCGGAACCAGCCTTGGTTTTTGAGTTCTTGGAAGCTGCTGTTTCTTCGCCTTCAGCGTCCGTTTCTTCCGTGTCTTCAACTCCGAAGCCGAATGCCTGTCTGACCTTGAATTCCACCTCATCACACACATCGGGATTTTGAGAAAGAAACTGCTTGGCATTTTCCCTGCCCTGACCTATCTTTTCGCCATTATACGCATACCATGCACCGCTCTTTTCAATAACGTCCTTTTCCACCGCAAGATCAATGATATCACCTTCGCGTGAAATACCTTTACCGAACATGATATCAAACTCTGCCACCTTAAATGGCGGAGCCACTTTGTTTTTTACAATCTTGACCTTTGTATGATTTCCGATAACTTCTCCGCCCTGCTTAAGGGATTCCGTACGACGCACGTCGAGCCTGACAGACGAGTAAAACTTAAGCGCACGACCTCCGGTAGTGGTCTCCGGATTTCCAAACATTACACCGAGCTTTTCACGAAGCTGATTAATAAATACCACGATACAATTGGTCTTGGAGATGACAGCTGTAAGCTTTCTTAACGCCTGTGACATAAGGCGCGCCTGAAGCCCCATATGAGAGTCTCCCATATCTCCGTCTATCTCACTTTTGGGAACGAGTGCTGCCACAGAATCCACTATAACGATATCAACAGCACCGGAGCGCACCATGGTCTCTGTAATCTCAAGTGCCTGCTCTCCACTGTCAGGCTGTGAAATGTATAGATTGTCAATATCTACTCCAATGTTTGACGCATATGAAGGATCCAAAGCATGTTCCGCATCTATAAAGCCGGCAATACCGCCTCGTTTTTGAACCTCCGATACCATGTGTAACGCTACAGTTGTCTTACCACTGGACTCAGGCCCATATATCTCTATGATCCTACCCCTGGGAACACCGCCCACTCCAAGGGCAATATCAAGACTGAGCGAGCCGGTGGGTATGGCCTCTACACTCATATTGGCAGAAGCGTCTCCAAGTTTCATGACGGAGCCCTTTCCATACTGCTTTTCAATCTGCGATATAGCTGCATCTAGTGCACGTAGCTTTTCCGGGTTAACATTAGCATTATTTGACATATTTAAACCTCCCG
>CAJOOT010000056.1 GCA_905236215.1 uncultured Eubacterium sp. | reverse complement strand
TGTGCAAATGGCAAGATGAGAAAATGAGTGAATATATCTTCATAGTTTGTTCATATCTCAATGCTATCATAGGGCTTCAGGGAGTTTTTCAGCTGTTATCAACATATTTCATATATGATTAGAGGCTCGTTATGAACGATAAAGAAGAGCAGAATAAACATCCTTTTATTCGCGAAAAGATAAAAGGAAAACCTTACAACAAGAAAAAAATCATAACCGGCGTGTTTATGGCTCTCGTTTTTGGAGTCATTTTCGGAGCAGCCGCGGCATTTACTTCATCGCTCCTTACCCCCATTTTCAATGAAGCTTCTTCGCGGAACGATACATTTAAGTTCCCTGAAGAGGATTCTGTAAGTGCGGATGCGGAAAGCTCGGATGCCGCTAAATCCGATGCTGATGATATGACTCGTGATACCAATACTTCTGCCGTGGAAGAAAAAGAGCTTGGGGCTGAGGATCTTCAGAAGATACAGGATATTCTTTACGGTATAGGGGATGATGCGGCATCGTCCATAGTATCGGTTGTAGCCGTTTCAAGCGATACCGATATCTTTGATACCACATATGAAAGTACATCCCGTACTTCGGGTGTTGTCATAGGTGAAAACAAAAAGCGTTTTCTCATACTCACCAGATATAGCGTTATATCTCAGGCAGAGGAGATACATGTAGCTTTTTCCGATGCTGCTCCGATCAATGCAAAGATCGCCGGATACGATAAATATACTGATCTTGCCATAGTGCGTGTTGCAAAGAGTGATATTTCCGATGAGACCCTGAATGCTGTGGAAATAGCACGTCTCGGTAATTCATATGTTGTAGAAAGAGGAGATCTTGTGGTGGCGGCAGGCAGTCCCATGGGTAGTGTATATTCGGTGCTTGCGGGAACAATCACTGCCACAGATGGCGAGTACTCGAATACTGATTGCGTCTATTCGGTGCTGTCTACAGATATGCCCGGGATGGATACGGCTTCGGGGATTCTTCTTAACCTTAAAGGAGAAGTGGTGGGCGTCGTGTTGCCGGGCTCTCTGTATGAGGGAGGAAGTACATTGAATGCCATTTCGGTATCGGAGATAAAGAGCCTTATAGAGACTTTATCCAATGGCGAAAATTCACCTCACATGGGTGTTACCATCAGCACGGTTACAGAAGAAATGTCAGACGAATACGGGCTTCCGGGAGGGGTTTACATAAAATCCATAGGAGAAAATTCCCCGGCACTTTCGGCTGGAATACAAGTTGGAGACGTCATTACTGATATGAATGGCAAAAAAGTCACATCCGCAGAGGATTTTATGACGCAGATGAAGGCATGTTCTTCGGAACAGACAATATCAGTCACGTTGAAACGTCCCACGGGCAACAGTTATACCGTGGTTGAGACCAAGGTGGAACTGACGGGGACACTGTGACGTTAAGCAGTAATAGATTTGGAGGAAAAAATTGATACCGGTTAAACAGCTCAGAGAAGGAGACAGAATTAAGCAGGTTTTTTTGATGCGTGCCAGAAAGAGTGCGCTTTCAAAGGCAGGGAAGCCTTATGACAACGTTACTTTACAAGATAGGACAGGGGCGTTGGATGCCAAGATATGGGAGCCGGATTCGGCAGGTATAGAGGACGTGGCAGCTCCGGCATATGTGGAGGTTTCGGGAGATATATCCAAGTATATGGGCAAGCTCCAGATGTCCATAAAAAGGCTTCGAGTGGCAGACCCTTCGGAATATGACGAAAAGGATTACATGCCTGTTACGCCGTTTCCGATAGAAATGCTCTACGAGGAGATTATTAAATTTGTTGACAGCATAGAAAATCAGGATTTAAAGGCTCTGCTTGATTCTTTTTTCAGAGATGAGGAGTTTGTTGGGCGCTTTAAGTCTCATTCTGCAGCCAAATCCGTCCATCATGGTTTTGTGGGAGGATTAGCGCACCACACATTTATGGTTACGCGCATCTGCAGCTTCCTTGCATCACAATACAAGACGTTGAACCGCGATTTGCTGATTACCGCAGCCCTTTGTCATGATATAGGAAAGACAAGGGAAATTTCTGCCTTTCCGGAGAATGAATATACGGACGAAGGACAGCTTTTGGGCCATATTGTTATCGGCGTGGAGATGATAGACGAGAAGATACGTGAGATAGAAGGCTTTTCGCCGCAGCTGGCGATAGAGCTCAAGCATTGCATATTGGCTCATCACGGCGAGTTTGAGTTCGGCTCACCGAAGAAGCCGGCCATCATGGAAGCCATTGCGCTTAATTATGCGGACAATATTGATGCCAAAATGGAAATATTCACTGAAGTGCTTGATGCGGCTGAACCAAACAGCTACGATTTTCTTGGATTCAACAATTATCTGGGTTCTAACATAAGAAGGACGCGCGGAGAGTAAATGAAAAAAAACGATCTTATAAAAGTAACGATCACAGACATAGGTAACAATGGGGAAGGCATCGGCAAAGTCGATGGCTTTCCTTTATTTATTAAGGATGCTGTGATAGGAGATGAGATTTTGGTCCGTGTCACCAAATTGAAAAAGAATTACGGCTTTGGGCGGGTCGAAGAAGTGATTAGTCCGTCGGAATACCGTGTAGAGGCTGTATGTCCGGTGGCCAGGCAGTGCGGTGGATGTCAGATTCAGGAGTTGTCATATCCAAAGCAGCTCGAGTGGAAGAATCGTAAGGTGAAGGATAGTCTTATACATATCGGGGGATTCTCGGAAGAGTTAATTGGAAAAGTTATGGAAGAGCCTATCGGATCCGATAAGCCGTTTTATTATCGGAACAAGATGGTAGTTCCTTTCGGCAGTAATAGAGAAGGCGAATGTGTTTGCGGTTTCTATGCGGGGCGTACGCATTACATTGTGGAAAATGCAGAATGCGCCCTGGGAAAGGATATACATACCCGGGCACTTGATATAGTGAAGGCTCATGTCGAAAGGTACAGTATACGTCCTTATGATGAAAAAACAGGAAAGGGATTGCTACGCCATGTGCTTATCCGCATCGGAGAACACACCGGAGAAGTCATGGTCTGCCCGGTTATCAACGGTAAAAATCTGCCTCACGAAGAAGAACTGGTAAATGCACTTAAATCTGTGCCGGGACTGGTTTCGGTAATGGTTAACATAAATTTAAAGCGTACCAATGTTATCATGGGCGATAAGTTAAGATGTATTTGGGGAAGGGATTATATCATAGATGAGATGGATGGGATTTCATTCCGGATTTCTCCACTTTCGTTTTATCAGGTAAATACACTTCAGGCTGAAAGGCTTTATGCGAAGGCTGTAGAGTTTGCAGGGCTAAGCGGAGAAGAGACGGTTTGGGATCTTTACTGTGGAATAGGAACTATATCGTTGTTTATGGCACGTATGGCAAAAAAGGTTTACGGCGTTGAGGTGGTACCTCGCGCCATAGAGGATGCACGCAAAAATTCAGCAGACAACGGAGTTGACAATGTAGAATTTTTTGTCGGGAAGGCCGAGGACGTGTTTACCGATTATATGAGGGAACATCCCGGCAAATCAGATCCTGATATAGTGGTTGTCGATCCTCCTCGCAAAGGGTGTGATGCCAAGCTGATTGACACCATAATATCCATGGGTCCTGAACGAATAATATACGTTAGTTGTGACGCGGCGACAATGGCACGGGATCTAAAGATTCTTTGCGATTCAAAATACAATATAGAGAAGGTTGTTGCTGTGGATCAGTTCAGTCAGACTGCGCATGTGGAGAC
>CAJOOT010000055.1 GCA_905236215.1 uncultured Eubacterium sp. | reverse complement strand
CTTCCTGTAAGAGAGATAGTTTCGTGCAGTCATATTATAGCAGATATGACATTGAGTCGCCCGGAAGTGGTGTACGACTATTTGGCGTAGATATGTATCCCGGAATGAGAGAATTAAGAAAAAGGCGTGACAGAAGCCACGCCTTACATATTTTGGTTTTACGGTTTTATGTCAACCTATTGAGATAAAACTGTTTTTTCTTAGTAATTCTGAGCTTCAATCTGGAAGAAACTCTGCGGATGAGCGCATACGGGACAGACCTGAGGAGCTTTCTTTCCCACTACGATATGACCGCAGTTTGCGCACTGCCAAATGCAGTCTCCGTCTCTGGAGAATACCAGATCGCCTTCTATGTTGGCTAAAAGCTTACGATACCTTTCTTCATGATGTTTCTCGATAGCTCCCACCATCTTGAAGAGGGCGGCAATACGGGTAAAGCCTTCTTCTCTGGCTTCTTTCTCGAACTGATCGTACATATCGGTCCATTCATAGTTTTCGCCATCGGCTGCGGCTTTAAGGTTTTCAACCGTTGTTCCGATGTCTCCGCCGTTGAGCTCTTTGTACCAGAGTTTCGCATGTTCTTTTTCGTTTCTGGCGGTCTCTTCAAAGATATCGGCAATTTGCTGATAACCTTCTTTGCGTGCCTTGCTTGCAAAATAGGTGTATTTGTTGCGTGCTTCCGATTCGCCTGCGAAAGCTGTTTTAAGATTGGCTTCTGTCTTTGAACCTTTAAGTTCCATAAATTTGTCCTCCCATCTCAGTGACTGACAATGTTGCTGAAGTTTTATGTTTAGACTTTATCAAACATACAGTTCAAAGTCAATTAAGATAAAAATTATCAAAATAAAAAAAGTATTTTTTGGATAAGTACAGAATAAATATAATACGGGACAAGAATTATCATAAGAGAAGATCCCGATGCTTTGTGAAAGGACAGCTATGGCACATATTCCCGAGAGCTTCGTTCAGGAAGTCCTGTCAAGGACTGATATAGTGGATGTTATCTCAAGCTATGTATCTTTGCAAAAAAAAGGCGGAAGATATTTTGGCCTGTGTCCTTTTCATGGAGAAAAGACGGCATCATTTTCGGTATCCGGATCTCAGCAGCTGTATTATTGCTTCGGGTGTCATGCCGGCGGCAACGTGGTCAGTTTCATAGAGAATTATGAAAACGCTTCTTTTGTGGAAACCATAGAGATGCTGGCGGACAGACTTAATATGAGCGTTCCTTACGAAAAGGGCAGCTCGGCTCAAAAGGCAAAATCCGACAGACGTTCAATTATACAGGAAATGAATCGCGAAGCCGCAAATTTCTACTATGCACAGCTTTTAAGTCCTGCGGGAGAAAGGGCTATGAATTACCTGAAGGACAGAGGGCTTACCGATGAAACCATCAGAAAATTCGGCCTGGGATATTCCCTGCCCGGTGGAAACTCTCTTTATAACTACCTGAAGTCTAAAGGTTTTGACGACGGACAGCTCAAGATGAGCGGATTGGTCATGTTTTCGGAGGACAGAGGTCCTTATGACAGGTTTTTTAACAGAGTCATGTTTCCCATACAGGATGCGTCAAAACATGTCATCGGCTTCGGTGGCAGAGTAATGGGCAATGCCGAGCCCAAGTACCTTAATTCACCCGAGACGGAGGCCTTCGATAAGAGTCGAAACCTGTACGGGCTGCATCTTGCCAGGAGCTCCCGGAGAGAGGGACTTATCTTATGTGAAGGGTATATGGATGTGATATCCATGCATCAGGCAGGCTTTGATAACGCAGTGGCCACGCTGGGCACCGCACTTACCGGCCCACAATCAGTCATGATTTCAAAGTACGGGAAGCAACTTCTATTGTGTTATGAC
This sequence comes from uncultured Eubacterium sp., assembly GCA_905236215.1. Taxonomy (GTDB): domain Bacteria; phylum Bacillota; class Clostridia; order Lachnospirales; family Lachnospiraceae; genus RUG14243. The sequence goes on along the minus strand of CAJOOT010000055.1, from coordinate 6,066 downwards.
AGCGATAATGCAGGAGTAAAGGCAGCATTGAGGGCTATGCCCATCCTGAAGAGATCGGGTGTAACGTCCAGGATAATACATATGGAGCCCTACAAGGACCCTGACGAATTTATCAAATCATTGGGGGCCGAGGCATTTGAAGAGAGGATCGGGGATGCCCAAAACGGATTTATGTTCATGCTGGATATTCATGACAGGGATTTCGACCTGGAGGATCCTCAGGGCTATACTGATTGTGTAAACAGTGCAGCCCACAGAGTGGCAGGTATCAGTGATGAGATAGAAAGAGTCACATATATAAAGGCTGTCAGTGAGCGTTATGCGATAGAAGAATCCATATTCAAAAAAAAGGTGGATAACATCGGGCTTTCGGGGAAAGCGATATCGGATGAGGCGCCCGGGGAACCTGTACTTACAGGTATGGCTGTAAAAGAAGGCATAGAAATACCACAGAATATATTGCTTTCACTGTTGGCGGATTATCCGGAACATTTCAAAGAGGTTAAAGATAATATTAAGCCTTCCGAATTTGAGGGAGAGCTTTATCAAAAAGTTGCCGATATGTTATATGCGGGACTTGAAAGCGGAAGAGCATCGCCGGCTCTTATACTGACCCGGTTTGAGGGAGAGGAAGAAAAGCGGAAGGTGGCACAGATGTTCGGAGGAACCAATATGGAAAACAGTACACAGGAAGATATCCGTATTGCCATAAAAGAGGCTATGATGAAGATCAAAGCTCATGCAGCCGCAAATATCCCAAAAGAAGAAAGCGGAAACGCACTTCAAAAGGCTATAGAAAACCAAAAGATCAAAAACAGATTAAGAAGCAAAAAATGACCGTAAATAAAAGCGGATGTAACCAATAACAGCACCCGATGGAGAAGATAATGAGCGAGAAAAAAACCACAACAAAGAAGGCAACCAAAGTAAAAGCAGAAGATACCAAAGAGGAGAAGAAGACCGTGGCAAAGAAGCCGGAAGAAAAGAAGACCAAGGCCAAGAAAACCGCGGCTGAAAAACCTGAGTCCAAAACCAAAGAGAAAAAAGAAGAAAAGAAGACCAAGACCAAAAAGTCAGCCACCGAAGAAACCGACTCCAAGGAAAAAGAAAAGAAAGAAGAAAAGAAGACCAAGGCAAAAAAACCGGCTTCCGAAAAAAATGACACCAAGGCGAAGGAAAAGAAGGTCACATCAAAGAAAAAGGCTGCACCAAAAGCGGAAAACAAAATTGTAGAGCCTGATGTCGATGAATTGTCCGACGAAAAGGAATTAGAAAAAAAATATGAGGAAATCCTTGACGAACTCATCGAACTGGGAAAAAGCAAGAAGAACGTTCTTGAGGAGCAGGAGATAGTTGAGGCTTTAAAAGAACTTTCAACAGAAACTGCCATGATTGAAAAGACCATGGATGACCTTGAAAAGAACGGGGTGGACATACTTATGTCCATAAGCAATGAAGAGGATATCACTCCTGAAAATGAAGATCTCAATGATGATGAAGAAGAGGTCGACATGGAAAAGATTGACTTAAGTGTGCCTGAGGGAGTCAGCATAGAGGATCCCGTGCGTATGTATCTTAAGGAAATAGGTAAGGTACCGCTTCTTACGGCAGAAGAAGAAACGGAACTTGCAAAGCGTATGGAGCAGGGCGACGAAGAGGCAAAGAGTAAGCTTGCAGAAGCAAACCTTAGGCTTGTAGTCAGTATTGCCAAGCGCTATGTGGGCAGAGGTATGCTTTTTCTAGATCTTATTCAGGAAGGAAACCTGGGTCTTATCAAGGCAGTTGAAAAATTTGATTATCATAAAGGGTACAAATTCAGTACATATGCTACCTGGTGGATCCGTCAGGCTATTACCAGAGCCATAGCAGATCAGGCAAGGACCATACGTATCCCCGTACACATGGTGGAAACCATCAACAAGCTAATAAGAGTTTCCAGACAGCTCCTTCAGGAGCTTGGCCGTGAACCAACCGCTGATGAGATAGCCGGAGAGATGAATATGCCGGTAGAGCGGGTAAGGGAGATACTTAAGATCTCTCAGGAACCGGTTTCGCTCGAGACTCCTATAGGAGAGGAAGAGGATTCGCATTTAGGGGACTTTATACAGGATGAAAACGTACCGGTACCTGCAGACGCAGCTGCATTTACATTGCTTAAGGAGCAGCTGGTGGAAGTGCTCGGAACTCTTACGGAAAGAGAACAGAAGGTATTGCGTCTGCGTTTCGGCCTTGATGACGGAAGAGCCAGGACACTTGAAGAAGTTGGACGTGAATTCAGCGTTACCAGAGAAAGGATAAGACAGATAGAGGCGAAAGCCTTAAGAAAGCTTCGCCATCCTTCCAGAAGCCGTAAACTTAAGGATTTCTTGAATTAACATAAGAGGGATGATATGATTTCAGACAGGCTTTCTGACAGACTGCGAGCCGTTGCATCCTTTGTGACACCGGGGCAGGCCATTGTGGACGTTGGTACCGATCATGCTTTTTTGCCGATTAATCTGGTTTCAAGAGGTATCTGTCCCCATGCGGTGGCTGTGGACAAAAACAAAGGTCCATTGGTTGCAGCACAATCAAATATTGATGCTGAGGGCTTAGGAGACAGGATCACGATTATTCAGAGCGATGGCATAAGAGAAGTCAGGGAGACTTCCGGAAAGACCATGGTTTTGGCAGGCGTGGGTGCGCGTGTTGCGGTTCGGATACTGGAGGAAGAGCCTCAAAAGAGGGATTCGTTCAAAGAACTCATATTCGAAATACAGTCGGAAATGGAGTTTTTCAGGAGGACACTTCGAAAGATGAAACTTTCCATAGAAGATGAGGTTATGATATTGGAGGACGGGAAGTTTTATCCGGTCATAAGGACAACTCCGAAGAAGGAAGAACCCGAAAATATACTCAGACTTAATTGTGGTCTTTCGGATAAGGATGCAGTGACGCTGTCTGACAGATATGGTCCCAGGCTTTTGGAAAAGAGAGATTCCACCCTTAAAAAATATCTTGAAAAAGAGGTTTACGATCTTGAAGCTGTCAGGGACAGAGTTATAGAAGCCGGTATCAAAAACCCCGGAAGAGAGCAGCGTATAGAAGAAGTTAAGTTGCTCATGGACATCAATGAAAAGGCACGCGCGGTGATGAGATGAAGGTAAAAGATATTACTGATATACTGGAAAAGCGTTCTCCGCTTGACGCGGCAGAAGATTGGGATATAGAAAACGTAGGACTTCAGGTGGGAGATGGTCTTAGAGATGTTTCAAAGATCTATCTGGCACTTGATGCCACCGAAGAAGTGATAGAAGATGCATTGTATCAAGGCGCGGATATGATCATAACGCACCATCCCATGATATTCGGAGGAGTCCGAAAAATCAACACTGATACATCTCTGGGAAGGCGGATTCTTACACTGGCGGAGAATCGCATTGCTTATTATGCTATGCATACGAATTATGATGTTTACGGCATGGCACACAGGGCGGGCGAAATCCTGGGACTTAAAGAGCCTAAAGTGTTTTTTGAGACTGCTGTTGACAAAAACAATCAGCCTGTAGGAATAGGCAGATACGGTCATCTCCAAAAGAGGATGAGTCTTGAGGAATTGAGCCGTTTTGTTAAGGAACGTTTTGATATTGAGTCGGTCAGATATTTTGGCTCACCGGATGCGTTTATCGAGACAGCAGCCATATCACCGGGAGCAGGCAAAAGTATGATTCGCACAGCTTTGTCCGTTGGGGTGGATGTAATCATTACGGGAGATATAGATCATCATACGGGAATTGATGCCGTAGCAGACGGGCTTTATGTTATTGATGCAGGTCATTATGGCATTGAGCATATATTTACGGAAGAGATATATGAATACCTTTTGAAAGAACTTTCAGATAAAGGAGGAACTATCGATCTTATCAAAGAACCGATTCACAGTCCGTTCCATGTGATTTGATCGATAGTGGTTAGGAGTGGCTATGAAAAAAGAATTCCATTTGATAATAGACGGTCAGATGAAGATTGTTCCTCAGGGAACTACGTATGAGATGGTTCTTGAGGAATACAGGGGTGAGTTTGATGCTCCGGTGGTTCTTGCAAAATTCAATGGAAGACTTCGTGAGCTTTTTAAGAAGATTACTATGGATGGGGAACTTTCATTTGTTACTCTTCGCGAAAAACCCGGTCTTATGACGTATCGCAGGAGCGCTATCCTCTTAATGCAGAGAGCTTTGATAAGTGTTCTTAAAGACAATAATACCTGCGTCCACGTGCTTTTTACAATGGACAATGCGTTTTACTGCGAACTTTTTTCAAATAATCGTAAGGTGGATGCGGACGAAGAGTTTATCCATAACCTTGAGGGCAGAATGCGTCAGCTTGTGGAGCTTGATGTTCCTATAATGAAGCGTCCGGTTCATGTTGAGACAGCAAAAGCTATTTTCGGACAGAACGGTTTTCCGGACAAGCAAAGACTTTTTGAATACAGAAGAGTATCAAATGTAAATTTATACAACCTCGATGGATATGAGGATTATTTTTACGGATATATGCTTCCGCGTACCGGGCTGATAGACAAGTTTGAGCTTAAATACTATGACGGAGGTTTTTTCCTTAACCTGCCTTCTGCTTCGGAGCCCAATAAGGTTGACCCAATGGAATTGCGTCCCAAGCTTTTTGGCAAGCTTCATGAAGCCTGCGTGTGGGCTCATAAGATGAATATGGCTACCGTAGGAGAGCTTAACGATGTGATAGTGGCCGGAGATATGCAGAGTATGATTATGGCTCAGGACGCCGTGCAGGAGCATCATATAGCAGAGATAGCCAGGCAGATTGCTGCCGATCCCAAGAAGAAATTTGTGCTTATTGCAGGTCCTTCGGCTTCCGGAAAGACCACGTTTTCACACAGGCTTTCCACTCAGCTTTATGCACACGGGCTTCATCCGCATCCGATAGGACTTGATGATTTTTTCATTGATCGCGACAAAATGACGCCTCAGCCCGACGGAACGTTGGATTTCGAAGCCATAGAGGTGGTGGATATAGAGTTTTTCAACGATGTTTGTGAGAGACTTCTTGCAGGTGAAGAAGTGAGTATGCCTACATTCAATTTTGTTGAGGGCAGAAGAGAATTTCGCGGCAACAAGCTAAAAATTGAAAAAGATGATATCCTTGTGATTGAAGGTATACACGGCCTTAATCCCAAAATCAGCTACAGACTGCCTGATGAGAATAAATTCAAGGTTTACATAAGTGCTCTAACTCCGCTTAAGATAGATGAGCACAACTGTATCTCCACCAGAGACTGCAGACTGATACGCCGCATGATCAGAGACAACAGAACCCGCGGAAACAATGCTCTTGTTACGATGCAGCACTGGCAGTCCGTAGGACGAGGTGAAGAGAAACATATATTCCCGTTCCAGGAGAATGCAGATGCCATGTTCAATTCGGCGCTCATTTATGAGTTATCAATACTCAAACCTTATGTGGAGCCGTTGCTTTTTGCTGTTCCCAAGGATGCACCGGAGTACATCGAAGCAAAGAGACTTCTCAAGTTTTTGGATTTTTGTCTGCCTTATTCATCCGAGCTTCTTACAAAGCAGTCGATTTTAAGGGAATTTATAGGTGGAAGTTGTTATAATGTATGATTCATTGGAGTGATTATTTATGAGAGAGAGATTCGAACGCTTTATGATGGGGCGCTATGGAGCGGATGACCTGTCCAGATTTATGATGATATCATGGTTTGTCATCTTTATATTGTCCATGATATTTTCTTTTGTGTTGCCGATACTGGGATCGATTTTTACCTGGTTGGGACTGTTTATAATTTTTTATAATATCTACCGGGTTTTTTCGAGAGATACATACAGAAGAAGCAGGGAGAACGAATGGTTTCTCAAAAAATCGGCTGGATTTAGAAATTATTGGTCGCATTTTAAGCAAAGAGGCACATATAAGTTCTTTAAATGCCCCACCTGCGGTCAGAATGTCAGAGTTCCCAGAGGGAGGGGGCGTATTCAGATTACCTGTCCGAAATGCAGGACGCAGTTTGTAAAGAAATCGTAATGCCGTGAGCGG